>JAPLAV010000003.1 GCA_026393095.1 Actinomycetota bacterium
CTTCGCCTTCTACTAATTCCAGTATTTTTGTGGACAGCTTTCAATGGTCAATTAGTCTCCAGTTGCTTGATCATCTTTATTGCATCATTTACCGATTGGCTTGATGGATTTGCCGCTAGAAGGCTAAAGCAGTTTACTCGAATCGGACAATTATTGGATCCAATCTCAGATCGTCTATACATAATTGCTTTAATTGTGGTTATTTTTTACTTAGAACTTGCAAACATTTATATAGTTTTGTTTATTTTCTTAAGAGAGATGATTCTTTCTCTCTTAATGCTTTATTTGAAAATAAGAGGCGTGACTGGTTTACCGGTCCACTATTTAGGAAAAATGGGTGCTTTCTGTTTACTAATTGGGCTTCCAGGATTGATATTTGCAGAAGCTTTTCCTAACCAAGTAGATATTTGGTTCACCATAGGTTGGTCGTTTCTGACTTGGGGACTATTCCTCTATGCATTTTCTGGTTATAAGTATTTCGTTCATGCGCGCCTAGTATTATCAAAATATGTCTAAAGATTCATTCTTCAAGGATGATGACTCTAAATCTATGGGTCTTTTGGCGATGTTAAATAGCGAAATTGAAACTGATGAATACACAAATCCTTCTCGACCTTTAGTTGGCAAAAAAGATCCAAAGTGGTGGATAGCAGTAGTCCTTTCATTTTCTGGACTGCTTTTTGGTACTGCCATAGCAAATACACAGCGCCAACAACCAATTCTTGAAAAGAACCGAGAAGATTTAAGAACCACGATTACAAAAAATATCGATAATCTGAATAAAACTTCTGAAAATCTAAGTGCTATAAATAACGAGATTGCTCAAATCCAATCAAATACTCCCGGACTTGATTTTCACGGAATAAGTCAAAGCAATGAATCAAATCTTCAGGTATTTTCTGGTCTAAGTTCAGTGAAAGGTGACGGAATCGAAATTGTTATAAATGATGCTGTCAAGACTGATTCATTGGAAACTGATGACATTGAATTAGCTCGAGTTTATGATTCAGATATTCAACTTTTAGTTAACGCTCTTTGGGCTAGTGGTGCAGAATCAATATCTATCAATAAAGGTAGAATAACTTCTACCAGTGCAATTAGATCCGCCGGTGATGCGATTTTAGTAAATTATCGCCCATTGCTACCGCCATTTGTAATATCTGCAATAGGGGACCAGGAATTAAGGAATCGTCTTGTTAAGCATCCCGACTACATTGATCTTGAATTTGTTGTGAAAACATACGGCTTAGGATTTTACGTGTCCGATATTAAGGAAATAGAGATGATTGCAACCGGAGTAGCACTGCCTAGTCTGCAAGGCATTACAGTTGGGAACAGATCATGATTCCTGTCGTCGGCTTACTCATTGGTGTAATTGTTGGAATAATTCTGGATCCAACGGTGCCACTTTGGATGCAACCTTATTTACCAATCGCTGTAATTGCCGCACTTGATGCAGTATTTGGAGCGATTCGCGCAAACCTAGAAGATGTGTTCGACGACAAAATCTTTATTTCTTCATTTGCAAGTAACGTTTTGATTGCGGCGGTAATTGTGTTCTTAGGTGATCAATTAGGAGTTGGAAGCCAACTTTCAACAGGTGTCGTTGTTGTATTAGCGATGAGAATATTTGCCAATGCTGCAGCGATTAGAAGAAATCTTTTCAATCGTAAATGAAAAAGAAAATATCAATCAAAACACCTGAAAAACTACAAACTCCACAGGGTAGAAAATACCTTGTAGTCATCCTGGTTTTTCTCTTAGGAATATTCATAACGATAGCCATCAAACAAAATGATCAACCAGAGCTACTTTCCTCAGCTCGTGAAGGCGAACTAGTACTTATTTTGGATGATTTAACTAAACAAAAAGATCTTTTGGAAGATGAATTGATAAAGCAAAATCAAGTACTCGAATCCTTGAAAAATGGTTCAAATGAAGACGCTAGAAAAGCTGCCCAAGACAGAATTGATCAACTGATTTTGCTTTCTGGAACTGCTCCAGTTTCAGGTCGAGGAATTCAAGTTTTGATCACGGGTGATCTTTACTCTGTAAATTCCTTCACCATTCTTGATACGGTGCAAGAATTACGAGACGCAGGAGCAGTCGCTATCGAAATTAACGGTGTTCGAGTAATTAATAGTACATATTTTAATGACACAAACACTGGAATAAGTATTAATCTGACTCCTATAAGAAGCCCATATAAAATATTGGCCTTGGGAGATCCAGAAACTATGGCTACTGCACTTAAAATTCCAGGTGGGATGAGTGAGTCGATTACAACATCTGGAGGACAGGTAATAATTAATGAGTTCTCATCTTTAGAGATACAGGCAAGTGTTCCACTCACCACTCCGCAATATGCTGTTCCCGTAACCGAAAAATAGATAGGACCTCAAATGAACACACCTTCAGATTTGAAATACACCAAAGAACATGAGTGGGTAAAAGAAGAATCAGCAGGAGTGGTTGTTTTTGGAATTACTGATTTTGCTCAATCAGCATTAGGAGACATTGTTTTTGCAAGCTTGCCCAAAGTAGGAACTAAATTAAACGCTGGCCAGACTTGTGGTGAAGTTGAATCAACGAAGTCAGTTAGTGATATTTATACTCCTGTTACTGGAGTTGTTAAAGAAGTCAATGAGAAACTTGCTAACAATCCAGAAATCCTCAATTCAGATCCATATGGTGCTGGTTGGATGGTTAAACTTTCAGATGTCGATACAAATGAATTAACTGCTCTTTTAGATGCATCTGGTTATCAAAAAATCACTGAAAACGCCTAACTAATAACCTCCACCTCAGGTTGACCCTTTACTTGAGTTGTCTTAGGGTTAGCAGTAGAGGCGAGGTCATTTATGAATATGGAAAATACTGGTGCAATTCCAGCAGTTTCTTCTGATACCAGTCCATTACCTGCCATTGAAGATGGTCACTTAGAAGGTTTAGAAAAGGGAAGTGCTGCACTTTTAGTTAGAAGCGGGCCACAAAGAAATCAAAGATTTATTCTCACTGGACCAAAAATTACTTTAGGCAGATCAGATGATTCCAATATTGTGCTAGATGACGTAACCGTTTCCCGTTCCCATGCCCTAATCGTTAAAGATAATTCTTCCTGGACAATAAAAGATTCAGGAAGTTTAAATGGAATTTATGTAAATTTCATTCGTATTGAAGATGCCAAACTTTCAGCTGGTGACGATGTTCAAATAGGTAAATATCGATTCACATTCCTACTTCCAGAGCAGAAAATCTAGATGGCAATAGTTTCAAAAAGATCTGATCTTCTCACTATTGGTGAAGTTTTAAATCAAGTTAGATCAGAATTTGATGACATTTCGATTTCTAAGATTCGATTCTTGGAAGCAGAAGGTCTGATTGTTCCATCAAGAACAAAGAGTGGCTATCGAAAATTCTCAAGTTCTGATGTTGAAAAACTTCGTTATATATTGCGAATGCAACGCGATCACTATTTACCATTAAAAGTTATAAAAGAACATATTGAGGCTATAGATAGAGGATTAAAACCTGAAATTGATGAGATTGAAAAGCCTAAAGTTCCCTCAGCCCTTGTTGATTTAAATCAGTTAGGAATCAAAAAATCAAATATTCGGGTAACTCGCGAGGAATTAATCTCTAACACTTCAATCACTGATCAGGACTTGAAAGAATCTGAAGATTACGGACTCATAAAAGTCTTAGCCGATAAACGACATTATGACGATATTGCCGTGAAAACTGCTCGAGTTATCGCCGCCTTGTCAGGATTTGGTTTGGAACCAAGGCATTTAAAGTTTTTAAAATCAGGAAGCGACAGAGAATCTTCTCTAATTAAACAAGTCGCATCTCCCATGTCTCGTTCCAAGAGACCTGATGCTGGAGAACAAGCATTAGAAATGATGCGCGAGATCTCAAATCTGACAAATCAATTACATTTCATCTTGGTTTCTTCTACCTTGGATGAGGAAATCTTGTGAGTGAAGCTAAGCCCGGATTTGTAAAAGTAAATGTGGTTGGGGTTCGAGTTGAAATGCCTACAAATCAACCCATTATTTTGTTACAAGATCAAGCAGGGGACAGATATCTGCCAATTTGGGTAGGAGCAGTTGAAGCTACGGCGATCGCCTTTGCGCAACAAGGTATCAAACCGCCACGTCCTTTAACTCATGATCTTTTCACTGATGTTTTGAAAACTTTGCAAGCAAATTTGCAGGAAGTTCGCATCACGTCCTTAAAAGACGGAGTTTTCTACGCCGAGATTGAGTTCGGGGGAGGACAGGTTTTGTCATCTAGACCATCTGATGCCATTGCTTTAGCTCTTCGAAATGATTCTTCGATCTTTGTTGCAGAAGAAGTCTTAGCAGCAGCTGGAATTGATATCCCTGCTGAAGAAGAAGATGAATTAGACAAGTTTCGTGAGTTTCTCGACCAAGTTAAGCCTGAAGATTTCAATTTGTGAGTAAGTTTAAACCTCAATCTATCGTTGAGAGTTACGGCGTGTCATTGTTCCAATGCCAGGAAACTCTGCACCTTTGGTTTACTCTTATAACACAAAACCACACAGATCGGTGATTATCTGATGCTTCCATCTAAAGGTCACCAAGAATCATTATTCGAACCTAAAGAGATAAATCGTCTTCCTGAAGGCGTTGGTTATCGCGGTGCAGTGGCATGTTCTGCCGCTGGAATTAGTTATCGCCAACTTGATTACTGGGCCAGAACTGGATTAATTGAACCAACAGTAAGACCTGCTCAAGGATCTGGAACTCAACGACTTTACTCATTCACCGACGTATTAGTTCTTAAAGTAATTAAAAGACTGCTTGATACCGGAGTTTCATTACAAAACATCAGAACCGCTGTCGAATTGTTGCGCAATCGTGGCACAGACGATCTTTCAAATCTAACTCTTATCAGTGATGGTGCTTCGGTTTATGAATGTACAAGCGATGATGAAGTAATTGATTTGGTTCGTGGAGGTCAAGGTGTGTTTGGCATCGCTGTTGGAAGTGTTTGGCGCGAAGTTGAAGGTTCATTGGCTCAATTCCCGGCTGAAACTCCAGAAGGAAACATTGTTATGACCGACAAAGTAATCGATGATTTGGCATCAAGAAGAGCAGCCCGCAACGAAATTGCCTAAATCTCAAGGCAAAGTAAGATTGACTTAAAGAAGTATTACTTTTACAAATTGAGTCAGGGCGGCAACAAATTCAGATGGTAAACAAAGAAGCCATATTTCAGGATCGCCATATCGGTCCAACCCCTGAACATATTCAAACCATGTTGAAAGAAACAGGTTTTTCATCCCTTGATGATTTATTGGGCAAAACTGTTCCTGGATCTATACATTTTAAAGACAAATTAAATTTGCCACCGGCCTTAACTGAAGCAGATGCACAAGCAGAATTAAAAAATTTGGCAAATATGAATGAACTTAAAACCAGTCTTATCGGTTTAGGTTACACAAATTGTCATACCCCTGCCGTTATAAGAAGAAACATTCTCGAAAATCCCGCTTGGTACACCGCATATACGCCTTATCAAGCTGAAATTGCGCAAGGAAGACTCGAAGCACTTTTACTGTTTCAAACCATGATTCAAGATTTAACTGGACTTGCTGTTTCAAATGCATCGTTATTAGATGAACCAACTGCTGCTGCAGAAGCCATGAGAATGGCCCAAAGAGCTTCTAAAAATGATTCAAACGTGTTTTTAGTTGATCAAGATACACATCCTCAAACAATTGCGGTTTTACAAACCAGAGCAGTACCGGTAAACATTGAAATCAAATTGATTAATACTGACAATCATAAAATTGATTCAAATGCCTTTGGCGTGCTCATTTCTTATCCTTCAAGTTCAGGACAAATTAAAGATATAAAAGCCTTTGTTACCAAATCTAAAGAAAAAGGATTAGTAGTAGTCACAACAACAGATTTGTTGGCATTAACTCTAATTGAGGAACCGGGATCATTTGGTGTTGATATCGCAGTTGGTAGTGCACAAAGATTTGGCGTACCACTTGGTTTTGGGGGACCACATGCTGGTTTTATTGCAGTTAATGAAGATTTATCAAGATCATTACCTGGAAGATTAGTTGGTGTAAGCATTGATACAACAGGAAGAGCTGCTTTTCGCTTAGCTTTGCAAACTAGAGAACAACATATTCGTAGAGGTAAAGCAACAAGCAATATTTGTACCGCACAAGTTTTATTAGCAGTGATTGCTGCATCTTATGCTGCTTATCACGGTCCACACAGACTAAAAGCAATGGCAATAAGGATTAATAATCAAGCACTATCTGTTGCAAAAATGGCTGAAAAATCAGGTTTAAAAGTAAAACACGAGAAATTCTTTGACACTGTTTCATTGGTTGTTAAAGATGCTGATTCGATAGTTAATAACTTCTTAAAAAATTATTTAAACATAAGAAAAATCAGTCAAACCGAAGTTGCTATAACAGTTGATGAGACAACTAATGATGAGATAATGGAACGAATATCCAAATCTCTTAACACCGCCCTTGTTAATAAGACAGATAACAAAGTTCTTATCAAAAACAGAACTACAAATTTCTTAACTCATATTCACTTCAATAAATACCATAGTGAGACAGCTATGCTTCGTTGGTTACGCTCACTTAGTGACAAAGACGTGGCTTTAGATCGATCAATGATCCCGCTTGGTTCTTGCACCATGAAATTGAACTCTGCTTCAGAAATGGAACCAATAACCTGGCCAAATCTTGCCAACATCCATCCTTTTGCTCCAGTAAACCAATCTAATGGTTGGAAACAAATAATCAATCAATTGCAAGATTGGTTATGTGAAATTACAGGTTATGACGCAATAAGTTTGCAACCAAATGCCGGTTCTCAAGGAGAATTTGCAGGACTTCTTGCGATAAGGGGATATCACTTATCAAGAGGGGACAATCAACGAAACGTTTGCTTAATTCCTTTGAATGCTCATGGAACCAATGCAGCTAGTGCGGTGATGGCTGGAATGAGTGTTGAAGTTGTTGAATGCACTGAAAATGGTGACGTTGATTTAGAAGATCTAAAGAATAAGATTGATAAACATAGAAATAATTTGGCTGCAGTTATGGTTACCTATCCATCCACACATGGAGTTTTTGAAGAACAAATAACTACTTTATGCGAGATGATTCATGAGGCTGGGGGACAGGTTTACATTGATGGTGCTAATTTAAATGCACTTGTTGCTGTTGCAAAACCTGGAAAATTTGGTGCAGATGTTTCACATTTGAATTTGCATAAAACATTTTGTATTCCACACGGTGGTGGAGGACCAGGAGTAGGTCCAGTAGGAGTCAAATCTCATTTAGCAGACTTTTTACCGACTCATCCTCTAAATGGCCAAGCTGGACCTAAAAATCCAATCACAGGGCCAGTAAGTGGAGCACCATATGGATCTGCAGGCATTCTGCCAATTTCTTGGATGTATATAAAGATGATGGGGGCACAAGGTTTATTTGATGCAACCGCAACTGCAATTTTGTCTGCCAATTACATCGCTACTAAATTAAAGAATCATTATCCAATTCTTTACACTGGTACTAATGGAACAATTGCACATGAATGCATTCTTGATATCAGAGATATAACTAAAAAAACTGGAGTTTCAGTTGACGATATTGCCAAAAGATTAATGGATTATGGTTTTCATGCTCCAACAATGTCTTTTCCAGTTGCTGGAACTTTAATGATTGAACCAACAGAGTCAGAAGATTTGTTTGAAATGGATCGTTTTATTGAAGCGATGTTGCACATTAGAGCAGAAATTAGTGAGATTGAGTCAGGCAAAATAACTATTGAAGATTCAGCTTTGAGAAATAGTCCTCATACCGCAGAAGATATTGCAGGGGAATGGAACAGAAAATACTCCAGAGAAATGGCAGTATTCCCAGTTAGTGGTTTAAGAACTGGTAAATACTGGCCACCTGTTAACAGAATTGATGGTGCATATGGTGATAGAAATCTGGTTTGTTCCTGTCCATCACCAAGAGAGATGGTTAATTCCTAATAGAGGAAGTTAGTTCTAGAAGTAACTATTTACTTTACATAACATATCTTATCGGACATATTCCATGAGGGAATTAACGGGTGAAAACCCTTTGCAAACCCCAAATACCTATCTTTAAGAAGGCTTCTAGGACGATATTTCTACTCATCTTTGAGGTACCAATGGTTCTTTCGGTGAAGGTAATCGGCACTTCTTTGATCTTGAAACCTTTTTTAAGCAATCTTCGAACCATGTCAACTTGGAAACAATAACCTTGACTATCAATGTCAGACAAATCTAATTGTTTCAAGGCAGTTGTTTTATAAGCTCTAAAACCTCCTGTTGCATCTCCTATTTCAATGCCTAGCATCAATCTTGCATAGGAATTTCCGCCTCTAGAAAGAATCTCTCTACTCTTTGGCCAATTAATAACTTTCCCACCTGGCACCCATCTTGAACCAAGAACGCAATCATAATAATCAATTTCTTTAAGAATTGTCACTAAATCCTGTGGGTCGTGAGAACCATCTGCATCCATTTCCACCAAGACATCGAAATCATTAATGGAATTATTAAAACCATCTATATAGGCAGCACCTAAACCATTCTTACTTTTTCGATGCAAGACTTCCAAATTAGAATATTTTGCTCTTAATTGATCTGCTAATTTACCCGTTCCGTCAGGACTGTTGTCATCAATTACTAGAACATGCACTTCAGGATTATGTTCAAATATTCTATGAACAATGGAAGCTAATGTATGAAGTTCTTGATATGTAGGAACTAATACCCTAGTTTTCATATCTTCCTTCTGACGTATCTAATAAACAACATTATAAAGGGAATAACAAAGCCAAATAAAGATAATCGTTCAATTATTGACGCATATTTTACCGCTGGTGTTATATCTGAATAAAGCGAAGCCGTCACAATTTTAGATTGTGGCACAAATTCTTTTGAAGCCCACAAAACATCCCCATTTCGGTTTATGTGAGCGGATATTCCTGTTGTGGATGTTACGACGACATCCCTACCAGTCTCCATGGCTCGCATTCGGGAAATCATGAATTGCTGTTCTAATTGATCTGAAAAAGCATAAGTCGCATTATTCGTGTGGACTGAAATAAGTTGTCCACCTTCCTTTATTTGATCAATTAGAGAGCTATTCCATGCAACTTCAAAACATATAATTGGGCTTATCAAAGTGTTTTTTACCTTTAAATTCTTGGTTTTTACACCTGGAATGAAATCCTGTGGAATTAGATCAAATCTATTGACATAATTACCTATCAAACTTCTAAAGGGAATGTACTCGCCAAATGGAACCAAGCGATTTTTCTCATAAGAATCGATAACCTTTGCATCCTTAGGCTCCCAAAGTAAAACGCTATTGGAAAGCCCGTTTGCTTTTTGGACAACTGCCCCGCTTATCAATGGTTTTTCAAATTTTTTTACTAAATCTCTAATTAAAATTCCGGCTTCCTTATTACGAAATGGATCAACATCTATGGAGTTTTCCGGCCAAAGGATTGCGTCGTAGTTCTTTTCATTTGACTCAAGGAGATTATCTGTCTCTTTGATGTGATATTTCAGAACTTCCATTTTTTGCTCATTAAACAGCAATCCAGAGCGAGGTACACTCCCCTGAATTATTGCAAGATCTATCTTTCCTGATTCTTTCTTGTCGGATTGGTCTAAATCTATTAAGAAAAGATTAAATGCGGCTATAGAGATAACGAAGACTAGTGATGCTGAAAATGCTTTTTGTAAAAGAAAACCAAGACTTGGAATCATTAGAGCTGCGATAAGCAAAATTGAGGCTGTAACTAAAGGACTAGAACCAAATGGCATCAAATTTGCCCAGGGCGCATCTGCAGAATCGTAGGCTAATTTACCCCAAGGAAACCCACCAAAAGGAAAATAATCTGTCAAAGCTTCCATGGATATGAAAATCAAACCGTATGAAATAAATGGTAAAGGCAAATTCCTTACTTTGTACATTAAGTATCCAAAACTTCCATAAATTATTGACATTAGAAACGCCAAACCAATGTATGCATCGATTCCAACAAGAGTTATCCAGTTTATTCGGGCAAACCAAAAAGCAATTGATAGAGAAAATGAGAAGAACAGATAATCACTTAGTTGTCGTTTGTGCGTTCCCGCCCACCAAACTGCGATACCAATTGGCAACAAGATCCAGGTATCTGAATAAGTAACACTTCGGGCGATAAGGACACCAGATGCAGTACCGAGAAATATCTTGGTCTGAAGTTGTAATTTGTTCATTAAGTGAAGTCTATATAAAGACTAAATCCTTCGTTGTATTGTTACAATTCACCGATTTGCCACCGTTTTTGATAACAATATCCTCTATTCGAGCTCCATATTTTCCTTCAATATAGAAACCTGGTTCGATACTGAATGCATTACCGTCTTTTATTTGATTCTTATTTCCATGAACGATATATGGCTCTTCGTGTGTTTCCATTCCAATTCCATGACCTGTTCTGTGAATAAAGTATTCAGCCAAGTCATTTTTACGTAGATGATCTCTTGACACTGCGTCTAATTGTTCTGCAGAAAAGTCATTACTTACAGCCTGAATCGATAATTCTTGTGCTTCTTTCAAAATCTCATATTTACTTTGAAATTCTGGAGAACACTCTCCGACCACATAAGTTCTGGTGGAATCACTGCAGTAACCGCTAGGAGTTGTGCCACCTATGTCGATAACAAGAACGTCACCCTTTTTAATTACGGTTTCTCCTGGTTCATGATGTGGACTGGCTGAGTTTTTACCTGATGCAACGATTGTGAAGTCAACGCTCTCATGCCCGGCTTCAATTATTAGATTTTCGATTTTTTTAGCTAGCATTATTTCACTATCACCAATTTGGAATAGTGATGGAATGGCTCTATGTACCTGATCAATATATTTGCCAGCCGTTAAAAGTTGATCTATTTCATAGCTTGATTTAAAACTTCTAAGTTCATTCATGATTAATCCAGCATCAGTAAATTTAGAATCAGCAAACAATTGCTGAAAATTTAACAATTTGGAAGAGTTCATATTGGAATCCACCGCAAATCTACCGCTATTTTTTGGCCGTTTTACCTTTTCAAAGGCAGACTCTGTCTCATCCCAAGTGATAATTTCTACGTCTATCTCATTGATTCCTGACTCTATGGCCGCTAATTTCTCAAGCCTAGGAACGATAAGTTTTGGCGATTCATTTTCTTGCAAAATAAGACAAGTCAATCTTTCAAGATTTTTTGCCTTGTATCCAGTCAAATAGCGAAGGTTTGCTCCAGGTGTAATCAGCAGAGTTGAAACATCGTGCTCAATCATTAAATTAGAAGCTTTGTTGAGTCTTTCTTTATGCTCAATAACAAGATTCATGCACCTAACGTATCCTGAATCTCGACGATAACTTTCGGAGACTATTGGAATGATGAATAAATACACCACTATTGCTGTGGATCTTTCATCATTGGCATATAGATCTTTTTATGGTCTTCCAGACTCGATAAAAAGCACCGAAGGTAAACCAGTAAACGCTATTAAAGGTTATCTTGATGCGCTTAACAGATTTATCAAGTTATATAAACCTAAAGAGATAATCCATGCCGTGGATGAAGATTGGCGACCACAATGGCGAGTTGATCTACTGCCACAATATAAAGCTCATCGTGTTGAAGAAAGTGATGAAGAATTCGTTCCAGACGATTTAGAATATCAATTAGAACTACTCCCCCAAATTTTGCAAGACATGGGAATGAAAGTCGTTGGTGCAGCAAAAGCAGAAGCTGATGATCTTTTAGCAGTAATTTGCAAACAAAAAAGTAATGTTGTAGTCATAACCGGTGATCGTGATCTCTTGCAATTGATTGATGACAAAAGAACAAACGCAGTCCATATGCTAGGAAAAGATGGAGGATCCTTGTTCACCGAAAAGGAAGTCTTGAATAAATATGGTGTCAAGGCAAATCAATACATTGACTTTTCAGTACTAAGAGGTGACGCATCAGATGGTTTACCTGGCGTTAAGGGAATAGGTGAAAAAACTGCAGCAAAACTGGTTTATGAATTTGAAAACGTTGACAATTTAATTTTAGAGGCCTCAAAAGGTAATGCCAGCATCTCCAAGAGAATCGCTGCATCAATTCTGGATTCAAACGAATACATTATCAATGCAATCAAAGTAGTCACTTTAAAGAGTGATTTAGATATTGATTTATCCCGCAGATCTCACGGAATTTCAATATCAGAAATAAGAACAAAATACCAAAACCTCAAAATAGGTAATCAGCTTGATACATTTAACGATTCATCAAAGTCAAGATCTTGATCATCAAACACCTTTGGTTCATAAGCAACAACTCCCCTATTAACTCGGTGAACTGACTCACGAGCTATTTGAGAAATTGGATCAATCTTAAGTTTGGCAATTTGCCTTAGTAAGTCCGTAACTTGTTTGGCTACTCTCACAAAATCACCTGGAGCCAAATCAGAATTTTTGAGAACTTTTTGCAAGCTTTCTCCTTGAGCCCATTTTCTAACCTGTTCGGCTACTCCAAAATGTGGCAGTCTTACGTACTCAAGTTTGTACTTCATTTCAAGATTAATTAATTCATTGGCCAAAATAGAAAGCTCTTTAGCTCTTTCTCTTATCTTTGAAGAAATGTTGCCAGGAATTTCATATTCATCTCTCCTGGGCTGATAGATAAAACTACTCAAAACTGCTGGTAGTTCTTCGATTGTTAAATCATTCAAGAGGCCTTTAACGATAGTTGCAGCTGTAAGTAAATCTTGATCTGAGTGAATCTCTTTAAGAATTTGGGCCTGACTATTTAATTTAACCTTGTCATCAATAATGTCTATGTAGTGTATTTCATTTAAAAGCTTAAGTACTTCATCACACTTGTTACTTAAGCTCATCATTGAATTGTTGAAATTGAGTTCAAGAGAATTTACTGAACGGACTAATTTTTCTTTTCGTTCAGCCCATCGAAGATGTTCATATAAGTCTGAGCATGAATGGCACGGGTGTTTTCGAATATCTCTTCGAAGTTCATCAACAGACATTGAACTTCGAGAATCTTTCTCGTTTTTATCGGGTTTTCTATAACCTAAAGAGGTTAGGACCTTCGCAATTTGCTTCCGAGATTCTCTCTTTGAAAAATCCATAGTTCTATTAATGACAAGTTCAGAGATGACACCTGCTACTGGATCAATCTCATTTAAGTGAAATTTCTTTCCGTCTCCATTTTCAAGGACAATCCAGTAAGAATCTTGCCCTCTTCGTTCTCGCATAATTTTGGTGATAAGACCCGACTGATATTTACCAGCACTTTTAACCCTAATTACACTTCCTGGATTTAGTTGTCCAGATAAATCAAATCTATTTTGTCTTGTATTATCTCTTTTTGAAGATTTTTGCTCTCTTTCTAACCGATTAATGTCTTTTACTATTTCATAATAGGAATCAAAATCGCCTTTGTCACAAACGGTATTTTTTGTATACCCTGCGATTGCCTTACGCTCCTCGTCAATTCTTGATTTCATTTTAAGATTAGACTTTTCCTGCGAGAACTGGGCGAAGGATTTGTTTAGTAATAGTTTTGTCGCATCAATATTTCGATGCTCAAGCAAATTTAACAACATATTGTAACGAGGTGTAAAAGTGGAAAGAAGTTCAAAAGTTCTTGATGAAACAAGATTCAATAAAAATCGAGGCTCTGAATCAGGATGAAAAGCAATAACTGCTGTTCCGGAAGTATCAATTCCGCGTCTTCCCGCTCTACCAGTCAACTGGGTAAATTCAGCTGGAGTTAAATACTCGTGAGTATCCCCATTCCATTTATCCATTCTCTCTAGGACAACAGATTTTGCGGGCATGTTCACACCAACAGCTAAGGTCTCGGTCGCAAATACAACTTTCATTAAACCTTTTTGGAACAGAAGTTCAGTGACTTCTTTTAACTGAGGAATCAAGCCTGCGTGATGTGAACCAAATCCTTTGATTGCACAATCAATCCAATCATCGATTCTTAAGGTGGCCCAGTCCGAAGATGCGATCTCATCAAATCTATTTCGGATTATCTCTTCGATATCAGTTCTTTCCTCTGGTGAAGTTAATCTTGTATTTGATTTCTGTAACAAATCAACAGCTTGTTCACAACCTTTACGACTGAATATGAAATATATAGATGGCAGTAATTTGTTGGTCTGTAATAATTCCACAATTTGACTTTTGTCTGGAACCTCAGATTTACTATGAGATTTTGTGAAATTGCGTTTATAAAGATTAGAAATCTTATTGTTTAATCGCGTAGGATCTTCGATAGATATAAGCGGAATTAACTCTTTAGCAGTAGCTATGACCTGAGTCAGCGGAACGGGTCTTTTCTCTTCAATGACGAATGTGCAACTTCCTCTTACTTTTCTAAGCCAGTCGCCAAAATCTTCAACGTTACTTACTGTGGCTGACAAAGCAACTATTTTTACAGATTGGTTTAGCAGAATCAAAATTTCTTCCCAGACAACTCCTCTTTCCTTGTCAGCCAAGAAGTGAACTTCGTCCATTACTACGACACCAAGTTCATGCAATTTATCTGGATTTTGATAAATCATATTTCGGAGAACTTCAGTGGTCATTACAACAATTTCGGCATCTCCATTAATGGAGTTGTCACCCGTTAAAAGTCCAACTCTTTCTGACCCAAAGCGCTGAACCAATTCCAAAAATTTCTGATTTGATAGAGCCTTTATAGGTGTTGTATAGAAACAACGTTGTTTATTGTTTGTTGTAGCAAAAAGTGCAAATTCTCCGACGAGAGTCTTACCTGAGCCGGTTGGTGCAGCTACTAGAACTGAGTTTCCCTGTATGAATGATTTGATTGCGGTTTCTTGAAACACATCAATGTCGAATGGAATTGTCGCTAAATAGTCACTTATGACTCTTCGATCTTGTTGATCAAGATCCTTATATTTACTTAATTTCTCAGCATAATTAGGCATTAATTACAGACTAATACAGTTAAAGATTTAGGCAGCATTTTTGCGGTGAAATCACCAGTACCTATTGAATCACCATCAGATTGAGCTCGGATTACGCCATCAACTCCTTTTACCTTAAGACTTTTGACAGGATATTGACGAAATTCAGGCCTTTCATAATGTTTACCCGCAAGCAATAGCAAAAAAAGATAAATCAACCTCAATTTATTTACTTTATTGACAAGAATTAAATACAAATCCTCTGCTTCAACATGAGCTTTGTTGCTAATTATCATTCCCCCACCAAAACTAGGAGCATTAGCCAGGATCGCTAACGAATACGAATTAGTTTCTGTAACGGCTGAAGATTGAATATTGACTGTTTCATGAGATTTTCCAAGAAGAGCAACAAATGTTGCCACCGTGTATTTAACCCTGCCAAAAAATCTAGGAAGAGTTGAGGCAATTCGATTAACTTTGGCTTCAAAGGCAAAGCAGGAAATAGTCAGAGAGTGATGCTGACCATCATTAATAGAAATAGTATTTATCTTCTTAGTTTCAAGTTTTTCAATATTCTTAATAATGCTATTTACATCGTTTGTCATATTGAGATGGTTTGCAAAATCGTTCCCAGATCCTGTGGGATAAACGATTAATGGAACATCGCTATCAATTAGATAAGAGCAAATTCTTGAAACTGTGCCGTCTCCCCCACAAATAATAACGACGTCAAAGCTTTTTGATAGTACTTTTCCAACTTCATCTAATTCTTCATCAGAGGAAGCTGAAAAATCTTCGACTTGGTGATTGTCTAATAATCTATTTCTTAAAGTTGTAATAGCTTCCCTATTGAATTTTCTACCGCTAAATGGGTTAACAACTAATGCAATTTTCATAGAATTGCTTCGATTCTGTCATTTAGCATCTTCTGCAAATTACTTTTCATTTTTTTTGAGCACATAATCTCTGTCTTAATGTCAAGTCTAAGAATAATTTCCAATAGAAACTCGGGATCAATAAGATCCATCTCTATTTGTAGTTCATCTCCTGAAATTGTGTACGGAATATTGAGATCTAGAATATTACTTGCATTCCATGACTTTGTTCGAACAGATATTTTCTCACTGTAGATATCATTTTGTGTAATCTCTTGCGGAGATGCTTCTAGTGGTACTAGGGCAACTTCAATTATTCTGTCGAGTCTAAAGGATCTTTTTTGAGAACTATTATTATCCAGCGCAGTCAGATATTCCTTGGAATCTAGAGCTTTTATCTCTATAGGAGTAATAGATCTTTCCGAGGTTAACTTCAAGTTACTATCTACATAGTGGATAACCAATTGTTTTCTATTTGCAATAGCCTCTTTAATCCTATTTTTCTTATTTGAGTATTCTTCTTTGTATTTTTCATTTGCAATATCTGATCCAATTAATCCAGAAAGTTTATTATCGATATCTAGAATCTCTTGCTTATCCTTTGACATTTCACTTAGGTTTCTAA
This sequence comes from Actinomycetota bacterium, assembly GCA_026393095.1. Classification (GTDB taxonomy): domain Bacteria; phylum Actinomycetota; class Actinomycetes; order S36-B12; family UBA5976; genus ATZT02. The sequence goes on from JAPLAV010000003.1 coordinate 16,532, forward strand.
CTCCCAAAAGAAGCAAAACAGCCTCAATATAGTTTAACTTCAAAGGTCTATCAAAACCTTGGCTATCTATAACTGAAATATTTTCATCGTCATATTGAATGTCAACTAATTCGCCACCAAATCTACCCGGACCGACGTAGGTCAAAAGGGATAAATCCTTATTTGCTTCGTCACGAGATAAATCAAACTGGGCGCAAAAATTGTCAATAGATGTGTTCTTATTCTGGATTAACCACGGTAATTCTAATAAAAGTCTTGATAAACGATCGTTTTTAGTCATGACTCAAAACCTCCATGAAATCCTTTAAGTAATTCTTGTAATGTTCTCGAATCGCTTCATTATCGATAGAGACAATAATTGGACTAAATCGTAAGAGATACTTAGCAAAAGACTTCTCATCGAAGAATTTAAAATCGATTGTTCTATCCCCAATAGCAATCCCGCCAGTAATGTGCGAAATTAGTGATGCATTTTGATTTATCTCGACTTGAACGGTTCTAGGAAGCGTTTGGTTATTGTCCTTCTTCAGAAGATTTAACTCAATTACACTCGCAGGTTTTATTACTATTTCACCCACAATTCTGGATGTTTGGTAAGTCTTCCAAGTCGTAGAAATCAATTCATAGGCATCAAAATACCAATTATCACCTTGTCTATAAAGTTTTTTTGGTATCACTTGACGGCTTTTTGGTTCATTATCATCAAATGAAACGTACCTAAAATCCATAATTGATTTAGAATTCAAAGATCTCATAATACTTCTGAACTTCAGTAATTCCCCTGAGTAATTTTCTGTACTTTCGTCACTTGATTTAACATTAATTGAGCCACCTGTTTTTAATGTCGCAGATTTTGCTAGATTTTCAAATTCTGTTCTATGCCAAGTTGTTGAAGCTAGGCTAAGTATTGCTCTTTCTGAAGGCGTCCATTCAACCGTTTTCGTGAGAAAAGTTTTCGAATCAACCTGATATCCGAGTTCATCGTCAAATAGCGGATCGACTGGAACTGTGTCTATCTTGATGCCAGTGTTTCTTAATTCATCCTTATCGCGTTCAAACATTCTTTCAAAAGCAGTTTCACTTTCACATTCCTCGTAACCGTTGACTCTTTGTCTGATTTCGTGTCTGGGAATTGGTCTTTTTGAGTTTATGAGCACAAAGAATAGATTTAAAATTCTTTCTGATTTACTTACACTCATCTACAGTGCAGCAATCAGTTTGTCGACGCGTTCATCGGTATTCTTGAATGGATCTTTACAGGCAATAGAACTTTGTTGTTGGTCATTTATCTTCAAATTTACCCAATCAACTGTAAAATCACGTTTCTTTTCTTGAGCAACTTTAATGAATCTTCCTCTTAAAGCGGCACGAGTTGTTTCAGGAGGATTTTCCATTGCGCTATTCACGTCATTATTGGTGATCAGCGTCTTAGCCATTCCTGATTTTTCAAGAATGTAAAACAAACCTCGGTCTTTTCTTATATTGTGAAATGAAATATCGAGCAAAATCAATCTCGAATCCATATCATTCAGCTGATGCTTTTCTTTATAGGAATTCATGAACTTTCTCTTAATCATCCAGTCTAATTCCAAATCAACCAACGAAAAATCTTGACTTTCAAGTGCATCTAAACTTCGTCTCCATAGATTTAGCGCATATCTATAAAAAGGTTTTTCCAGTATTTCATCCAAACCAGGCATAGATGAGACGATGTTATACATCTCGTTTTGCATCTGAAGAGCGGTAATTTCGCGACCTGAGGAAAGTCTAAACGAATTCCTAAATTTCAAATCATTTGAGATTTCTCTTATAGTTTTAATCGGATTTTCAATTGTGAATTTATCTTTCAATAAGCCCAATTCGGCTGCTCTAAGCATTAATTCAGTCGTTGCAACTTTCAAAACAGTTGTCGTTTCACTCATATTTGAATCGCCAACAATTATGTGTAATCTTCGATATTCATCAGGATCAGCGTGTGGTTCATCTCTAGTATTGATAATTGGTCGAGATCTTGTTGTGGCACTAGAAACAGATTCCCACATGTGTTCAGCTCTCTGGCTGATTTGGAAATTTGCACCTTTTGAGCTAGAAATCCATTTTCCTGCGCCACAAAATATTTGCCTTGTTATCAGAAACGGAATAATGCTCTCAGTTACTTCTTCGAAATTCTTTTTCCTGCTCACGGAGAAGTTTTCATGACACCCATAACTATTTCCTGCAGCGTCCATATTGTTCTTGAATAGATGAATTTGGCCTTTTATTCCTTCGGCATTTAATCTAGTTTCTGCTGAAACTGCTAACTCTTCAACAATCCTGTCACCTGCTTGGTCTTGCTTAATCAGATCAGAAAGATTGTCACATTCAGCGGTTGCATATTCCGGATGAGATCCCACATCTAAATAAAGTCTTCCTCCGTTTGGAAGGAAAACATTAGATGATCTTCCCCAAACAACAACTTTTCTGAAAAGATATCTCGCTACTTCATCAGGTGATAGTCTTCTTTGTCCATCTACGACACAAGTGACACCATATTCAGTTTCTAAACCCATTATTCGTTTACTAAACACTTAATTACCCCACGCAGGCATTATTTATTGCCCGCCTTTTTGAATGAATCCCTTTACAAATTCTTCGGCATTTTTCTCAAGTACAGCATCAATTTCATCAAGCACTGAATCAATACTTTTAGTGTTTGGTTTGGTGAAAGTAACATCAACATCATCCAGATTATCTAAATTATTGGAATTGCTACCACGAATTTGTTCCATTAACTTATGCCTCCATACACAGTTTAGTAAACCTCTGGATTCTTGCGAATAGAATCGACTAAATCTAATGCTGTGTCTGACTGGCTGATTATCTCGCCAGTAAGTGATTTTGTTCCCTTGAGTGGATCTGTTGTAGAGATTCGAAATAGAGGTTGATTCTTATCTATATCAAAAATCAAACTCTCCCAAGATGCAGCAGCTATTGACTTGGAAAACTTCGAAACAGATTTTCCTCTAAACCAGGCGCGAGTATCTTCAGGTGGTTCAGAAACTGCTGATTGAACTTCCATGGGGTTTATGAACTCCTTGAGTAATCGATTTCTTTTTAACACTTGAGCAATGCCGTCGTCAGCAGTAATTTCGCTATATTTGAAATCCAATGATTTAATCAAATCATCTTCAAGTGATAAATCATTTTTCTCTTGATATTTTTCAATTAAAGACAGTTTTGCGATCCAATCAATTCTGTCTGCCAGAACTTCCCTGTTTTTTCTCAAACCACTTATTACTTGCTCCCAGAAATCAATTACCTGACGTGAGTTATCGTCGTAACCTTGTTGTGCCAAATACGCTTTACTTTTTTCTAAATACCATTCTTGAATATCAATAGCTGAGAAATTCTTTCCTCTATTGTTTTCATAATTGTTCTTAAAATCCAAATCTTGAGATATTTCTTTGACAACTCCCACGGGATTCAAAAGATTAACTTCCTCGAAATCTACGAAACCATCTTCAATCATTGAAATAATTAATGCAGTTGATCCAACTTTCAAGATGTTTGCAAAATCGCTCATGTTTGCATCACCAATAATGACGTGCAATCTACGACTAATCTTTGGGTCGGCATGAGGTTCATCCCTGGTATTAACGATTGGTCTTTTCATCGTTGTTTCTAATCCAACATGAGCTTCAATGTAATCTGCTCGTTGAGAAATTTGATAACCGTTTTTCTCTGATTCTTGACCAATGCCAATTCGTCCAGCACCACAATAAATTTGGCGAGTAATAAAATGTGGAGTTAACCCTGCAACAATTTTTGAGAAATCAGTTGATCTATTCATCTGATAATTTTCATGGGTTCCATAACTGGAACCCTTATTGTCGACATTATTTTTAAAAACTCTAATTTTGTCTTCAGGAAATTCTTTGGCATCAAGAGCAACTGCGATCTTCATTATTTGCTCACCCGCTAAATCCCATTTAGTTATATCTAGCGGGTTAAGAACTTCCGGAGCAGAGAATTCTGGATGAGCATGGTCAACATAAAACCTCGCACCATTTGGTAAGACTAAATTTGGAATGACTTGATCCTCATCGGTTAATTGAGATGGATCTGCATCTGCTCTCGACATGTCAAAACCGCGTGCATCTCTTAAAGGACTCTCAACGTCGTAGTCCCAGCGAATATTTGATTCAGGATAAACGTGCTTTGCGTAGGCAAAGACTATTCGGTTAGAAAGTGTTATTGGATCTGTATTTTTTGCGCTAGAGATGCCATATTCATTCTCTAAACCCATTACCCTTTTAATTGACAAATTTTAACAATCTTTAGAGAAATTGGTTAGCAGAACCTATTGTTTCAATAGATCTACCTTGTTCTGATCCATTGTTGCTTTGAATCAAAGTTCTTAAGAAGACGATGCGTTCACCTTTTTTGCCTGAAATTCTTGCCCAATCATCTGGATTTGTTGAATTTGGTAGATCTTCATTTTCCCTGAATTCTTCTAAGCAAGCAGAAATTAAATGTTCTACTCTTATGCCTTTTTTCTTGTTAGCCAAGAATTCTTTGATTGCAGCTTTTTTAGCTCTGGAAACAATATTTTCAAGCATCGCACCACTTGAGAAATCCTTGAAATACAAAATTTCTTTATCGCCATTAACGTAAGTTACTTCTATGAAACGATTTTGATCACTCTCTGTATACATTTGCTCTACAGCTTTATCAATCATTGTTTTAATTGTTGCTTGTCTATCACCTTTATGAAGTGCTAAATCATCTTCATTAATTGGTAAATCACTTGTCAAATACTTTGACAAAATTTCGGCTGCTCCTTGGGCATTTGGTCTTTGTATTTTTATCTTCACATCTAGTCGACCAGGGCGAAGAATTGCAGGATCAATCATGTCCTCCCTGTTTGATGCTCCAATAACAATGACGTTTTCAAGACCTTCCACGCCATCAATCTCACTTAATAGTTGAGGCACAATAGTGTTTTCAACATCACTTGAAACACCACTGCCACGTGTCTTAAATAAAGAATCCATCTCATCAAAAAATACGATTACGGGTGTGCCTTCACTTGCTTTGTCCCTGGCTCTTTGAAAAATCAATCGAATATGTCTTTCGGTTTCTCCAACATATTTATTTAGTAATTCAGGACCTTTGATATTTAAGAAATAAGATTTACCATCTTTATTTCCCGTCTTTTCTGTTACTTTTTTGGCTAAGGATTTTGCCACAGCTTTAGCTATCAGTGTTTTTCCACATCCAGGAGGTCCGTAAAGTAAAATACCTTTTGGTGCTTTTAATTGATGTTCAGCGTAAAGATCTTTATGCAGGAACGGTAATTCAACTGCATCACGAATCTGTTCAATTTGGGCACCAAGGCCACCAATATCTTCATAATTAACATCTGGAACTTCTTCTAGTACTAATTCTTCAACTTCACTCTTTGGAATCTTCTCGTAAACAAAACCACTCTTTGAGTCAAGTAATAACGAATCTCCTGTTTTAATACTTACATCTGATAGAGATTCGGCAATCCTCACAACTCTTTCTTCATCTGCTCTGCCAATGACTACTGCACGTGAATTGTTGTCTAGAAGATTCTTGAGCTTTACAATCTCTCCAGCAATCTCAAAACCATGAATAGAAATAATATTTAGAGATTCATTTAAGACTACTTCTCGACCAGAAGATAGTTGACTTCTATCAATTTCAGGAGAGATCGTGACTCTCATTTTTTTACCGTTTATCAAGACATCGGCGTCATCTTCATACAAATCTAGAAAAATTCCGAATCCTGAAGGAGGAGCACCAAGTTGCTCAACTTGATCTCGAAGACTTAATAACTGTAATTTTGCATCAGACAAAAGTGTGGCTAAGTCAGAGTTTTTCTGTTGCAAACCTTCTACAACTTTATTTATTTCTGCTAATGAATCATTGGAAGTTACGTCTTGAGACATGTTCCTCCAATAATCTAGATATTAATTCTATCTTTATTTGTCTTCTTCTGCTTCTTCAGACTGTTTGGTGATGTAATCAGCACCATAGGCACCCTTAGCCGGCTTTTGACGTCTGGCGGGCACCGCAACTCCATCAGCCATTCTTCGACTGTGCACCAGAAATCCTGTATGTCCGTTCATTCGATGCTTTGGTCGAACTGCAAGACCTTGCAAGTGCCATTCGCGATAGAGAGTCTCTGATGCAATTGCATCGGTCCAGTTATTAGTTTCTTTAAGGGCTTCAACTAATTTTGACATCTGTGTAGTGGTTGCTAGATATGAAACAAAGTGACCACCAGGTCGAAGATGTTTGTAGACAACATCAATCATGTCCCAGGGGTTTAATAGATCAAGAACAATGCAGTCAAATTTTTCATCACTTGAGAATTCTGAAATATCAGTTAAAACTAGATTCCAATTCTTAGGTATGTAACCTAAATATCGTTCAACATTTTTACTTGCTACTTTGAGAAATTCTTTCCTTATCTCACAAGATGTTAAGGAACCTGAGTCTCCAATTGTTCTTAAAATGTGCAAGGTTAAAGAACCAGAACCTACTCCAGCTTCTAGAACTTTAGAACCAGGTTTCATATCCCCTAGCTCAACTATTTGAGCAGCATCTTTGGGATAAATAACTGCAGCACCTCTGGGCATACCAACAACAAAATCTTGTAGTGCGGGAGTAAAAATTGTGTAAAGCATTCCACTAGAACTAGCAACTACTCCGCCTTCACCAGCGTTAAGAATCTCATCATGATTAATAGATCCATGATTTGTGAAGAATTGCTTTCCTGATTCAAGGGTGACAGTGTGCGATCTACCTTTTTGGTCTGTGATCGTCACTAAAGCACCAAGAGAAATATTCATATTCACAAAAGTCTACGAAAGAAGACAAATTGTCAGTGTTTGAGCCTATGGTTGACTCATGCCAGAAAAAGAAATGCTTCAACTTTCACCTTCACGTATCTCTGATTACCAACAATGCCCTGCTTTATACAAATATCGAGCAATTGACAAGATGGTTGAAAGACCAGGCTTAGATGCACTTAGAGGATCCTTAGTTCACCTTATTTTAGAAAAGATTTTCAAGAATGCTCCATCAGATCGTGATTTCGCAAAAGCAGTTTCATTAACTAAAGAATGCTGGCAAAAATTATTACAGGTTGAACCAGAATTGATATGTGCACTAGATGAGAAAATACCTTTTCCTCCCACTGAATCTATCGAGATATCTCAAGAAAGGTTAGACGTTCTTTTTGAGGAAGTTAAAACACTCGTTGCCAACTACTACGCGTTAGAAGATCCTTCAAGAATTCAACCAAAATCGACAGAAGAACTTATTGAATTTGATTTGTCAGACGAATTGAAAATAAAGGGTTATGTAGATCGAATTGATGAATCTCCGCAAGGTTGGTTACGAATTAATGACTACAAAACTGGGAAAAGTCCAAAAGAAAATTTCAGTTCAAAAGCAATGTTTCAACTTAAGTTCTATGCGCTCGTTATATTTAAATCTACAAAACAAATACCAAAACTATTAAGGCTTATCTACTTGAAAGACTCTCAGATACTTACTTATGAGCCTACTGAGCAAGAATTGGATCTCACTTTAAAGAAAGTAGAAGCTGTTGCTTCACAAATTCAGCACTCTAAAGAGACCAATGAATGGCCGACCAACATAACAAAATTGTGTGATTACTGCTACTTTAAATCAATTTGTCCAGCATTTACAAAAACTTAGATTTCTTGCCATTCTTTAACTAATTCCTTGTGAACTTGGCGAAGGTAAGAAATATCTAAGCCTTTCATCCCATTGAATATTCTCATTCCTCTTCTGGCATCCAGCAACACTCTTTCTGGCACTGCGATAGTCGGCATTCCAGCAGCAAGAGAACTCGAAATTCCAGTGTTGGAATCCTCAAATGCTAAACATTCCAGAACTTCTAACCCAAAACTTTCTGCTGCATGTAAATAAGGATCAGGATGTGGTTTGGTTCTTGGCAGATCATCTGAAGTTACTACTACCTCAAAGTATTTATCTAATTTAGTGGATTTAAGTAATGCTTCTGCTAAAACTCTGTTTGATGCGGTGACAAGTGCAATCTTTAAATTTTCTTTAACTGCTTCTTCTAGAACTTCTGCCCAACCAGGTTGCAGATTTGGTGGATCATTAGTAAAGGAATGATACATCTCGTCAACAATTTCGTTATGTATTTTTGTGGCATCAGTATTAGCTTTTGCAGCCATGTAATCTACAACAGCTTGAAGAGGTCCGCCTATAGCTTGATTCTGATCATCAGTAGTCCAAGTCGAACCATGTGATTCCATAACACGAATCTCTGCCTGCCACCATCGTGATTCTGTTTCGATCAAAGTTCCGTCCATGTCAATTAACAATGCGCGCACGAATAACGCTCCTAATTCGGACTTTGACCATCAAGCAAAAGCCGGATGTCTTGAAAAGTTTGGCTACCCGAGAGACTACTTTGGATATCACCGATTTCGATGCAGAATGCTCTACGGAGGCATGTGAATTTAGAGATAAAAACCATTAAGGGTTATCTAGCCAAAAACCCTGTGGCAATTTGCGCGTTCCTGGGATGGAATGACGCGGGTGAAACTGCATCCAATGTTGTAGA
>JAPLAV010000007.1 GCA_026393095.1 Actinomycetota bacterium
CTAATCTACGAAGTAGTGTCCAGCGAAGATCAGTATCAATATTTAATCCAGTAATTTTCTCTTTGCCATCAAGAATTTCTGCGACTCTATTTATTTGAGTTTCAGTGGTGGCAACGGCACTGAAAGTTCTAACTAGAGCGAGTTGTCGATCTGAACCATTTTCTGCTTGAGATAGCAGATTTTGTATTCCGTCTGCAAATTTTGTGTTGTAGGAAATTCTGTTTTTTCTATCTGCATAAACATCAATAGCACTTCGACATTGCATTAATACTTGTTGCACAAGTCCAATATCAGTTTCTGCAGCAAGGCCTGACAATACTAAATCTAGATATTTTCCAGTTCCAACTTCGCCATCTCGAACCATGTCCCAAACAGCACCCCAAATAAGTGCTCTGGAAAGAGAAGAATCAATTGAGGCAATTTCTTTAGTTGCGGTATCAAGGGAAACTTCATCCAAGCGAATTTTTGCATAAGTTAAATCATCATCATTGACAAGAATTAACGCTGGTCTTTTAAGTCCAATTAGTTCTTTAACTTCAGTAACTGATCCTTCAACATCAATTTCAAATCTATTGGTACGAACTAATTTATTTCCTTTTTTTTCATAAGTTCCAACGGCTAAGCGATGTGGACGAAGTACTGGAGGTAAACCTGGTGGAGAAGTAGGTGGTTCTTGATTAATTATTACGCTAGTAATTACATTTTTGTCATCAGTTTTAATAACAGGTCTTAACAATGTTGCACCAGATGATTGCAACCATAGTTTGGTCCAGGAATCTAAATCTCTTCCTGAAGAAATTGATAACTCTTTAAGTAAATCTGATAGTTCTGTATTTTTCCAAGCATGCTTATCAAAATATGCTTTTAATCCTTTAAGAAAGTTTTCTTCCCCGACCCAAGCCACAAGTTGTCTTAAAGCTGAAGCACCTTTGGCATATGTGATGCCGTCAAAGTTTTCATAAACTGAATCAAGATCAGGCATATTTGCGGCAATCGGATGAGTTGATGGAAGCTGATCTTGGCGATATGCCCAAGCTTTTCTTTGCACATGAAACAAAGTCCATGCTTCGTTATATTTTGTAGCCCCAGTGCTTGCCCAGTGTGCGGCCCATTCAGCAAATGATTCATTAAGCCAAAGATCGTTCCACCATTTCATGGTGACTAAATCACCAAACCACATATGAGCCATTTCGTGCAAAATTGTGTTTGCTCTTGATTCATAAGCTGTTCTGGTAGTTCTAGATCTAAAAATGTATTCGTCTCTAAAAGTTACACAACCCACATTTTCCATGGCACCTGCATTAAATTCTGGAACAAATACTTGATCATATTTTGGAAATGGGTAGCCCACTTGAAATTTATCTTCAAACCAAGCAAAGCCTTGTTTGGTAATTTCAAAGATTTCTTCATGATCAAGAAATTCTGAGAGTGAAGGTCTGACAAATACTGCTAAAGGATAAGTGCCAAATTTACCTTTATAAATATCAGTTTTCTTAAAATAAGGGCCTGCACATAATGCATATAGATAAGAAGACATTGTGGGAGTAACGGCAAAGCTCCACGTAGACATTTCTTCATTTACCTTCACACTTGCAGGAGTTGGCGAATTACTAATTAGTGTCCATTTAGAAGGAGCAGTAACAGTAAGAGCCAAAGTTCCTTTAATATCAGGTTGTTCAAAAACTGGAAATACTCTTCGAGAATCTGCCACTTCAAATTGGGTATAAATGTAAACTTCGTTATCAACTGGATCTATGTGTCTGTGTAGCCCTTCACCGGTATTCATATAAGAACAATTGGCTTTAACTTGAACAGTATTTTTATCTTTTAAATTTGTTAATTTAATTCGTGTGCCATCAAATACTTCAGAAACTTTTAATTCTGAACCGTTTAGCCACACAGAATCAACTTGGGGGGAAATTAAATCTAGCCAGGTTTGAGTTCCGTTTTGGGCTTCAAAATTAATTGAGGCTACGCAGGAATATGTATCACCAATACCATCAATAGTTAATGCCACTGTGTAGGAAGGATTCTTTATATAACCAGCACGAGTCTGAGCCTCAGCCCTGGTGATGTTTAAATTTTTACTCAAGTTTTCCTCTATTTAATACAGTAGGAACCAATCTTGACACGTTACCCATAACCGGGCTCTAGGCTGGGGGAAAGAACTTCTATGAAAAGGAATAACTCCAACAAATGACAACAAAAGCTAAATTTTGGTTTGATCCAGCTTGCCCATGGGCATGGATGACTTCTCGTTGGATTTTAGAAGTGCAATCTCAAAGAGATATTGAAGTTGAATGGAATATTTTTAGCTTGGCAGTTTTGAATGAAGGACGAGAATTAACTCCTGAATATCGTGCCCGTACTGATAAAACTTGGGGACCAGTAAGAGTTATAGCTGCAGCAAAAAGAAAAAATGGTCATGAAGTAGTTCTTCCGCTTTATACAATTATTGGCAACCTTTTTCATCCAGGTGCAAAACCAATTGAAAAAGAAACAATTATTGAAGCGTTGAAAATAGCAAATCTTGATGCATCATTGATTGATGCTTATGATTCAACCGAATTTGATCAAGATCTAAGAGATTCCACCAAAGCAGCACTTGATTTAGTGGGAAGTGATGTAGGAACACCGGTTATCTCTGTTGAGGGAGTGGCATTTTTTGGTCCGGTAATTACTCCAGCTCCCAAAGGTGCAGATGCGCTAAAGCTTTGGGATGGCGTAGTGGCAGCAGCAAGTGTGCCAGGTTTCTTTGAATTAAAACGCACCCGAACAGCTCGACCACAATTTTAGATTAAGGAAAAAGTATGAAAATTCATTTAGGTTGTGATCATGCTGGGTTTGAATTAAAAGAAAAAATAGTAATTCACCTAAAAAATTACGGTCATGAAGTAATTGATCATGGTGCAAAAACTTATGACGCTTTAGATGATTATCCGGTTTTTTGTTTTCTAGCAGCCCAAGCTGCTGCTAAA
>JAPLAV010000036.1 GCA_026393095.1 Actinomycetota bacterium
GGCTGTGCCAACACCAGTTCCTAATGTCATGACAAATTCCAAACCTTCACCTTTAATTACAGCTGCTCCTTGAATATCGGCATCATTGGCAACCTTGGTAGGAATTCCCAGTGCATTTGTCATAGGAGTTTGTAAATCAAAGTTTTTCCAAGCATTAACTAATGCTGGATCTTTTGGACCATATTTAACTAATCGAGAAAGGGAAGGAACAATAACCACAATTCCATTTCGAACTAAACCAGGAAAACACACACTGGCACGTTGTGCTTTAGGTAAAACTTTCACAAAATCAGCAACTACTTGTGAGAAACCTGAAGGATGAGAAGGATAGGGAGTTTCCATACGAATTCGTTCACAAACCATTTCGCCATCTTTATTTATGACGCTGGCTTTAATTCCTGAACCACCTATGTCAATGGCCAGCGTCAAAGTATCGGCTGGCCAATTGATCATGAACTAATTATGTACTAGTTACTTCTTTGGTTTAACTAGAGCATCGTAAAGAAATACTGCAGCAAGGGCTCCAAGAATTGGACCAAGAATCCAAATCCAGAAGTTTGCTAATTGTCCTGAGGTAATTGCTGGACCAAACCAACGAGCTGGGTTCATTGCTCCACCAGTTAAAGGACCTGAGAACAAGATGTCTGCTGTGATGATTAAACCGATTGGTAAACCTGCAACAGCTGAGAATGTGCCACGAGAATCAACTGCTACTCCCATGATTACCATCATCAAAAGAAATGTCGCAACTGCTTCAATTAACAAACCATAAAGTGGTTTGATTGGTTGAGCAAGTGATGGAACACCAACGTTTTGAGCAAATGAACCATAAGCAAGTTTCAAAAGAAAAGCTGCTAATAATCCACCAAGTAATTGGGTCACAATGTAGGCAAGTGCATCTAGAGATTTCATTCTCTTAGTTGCCCAAAGAGCAATTGTCACGGCTGGATTAAATGCTCCACCTGAAATGTGAGCAAAAGCTGAAACAGAAACAAAGATGGCAATACCGTGAGCAAGTGCAATACCGGTGATATCAGCACCACTCAAGATTGATCCTGCACCAAGCAATACCAGTGCAAAGGTTCCAACAAATTCCGCCATTAAACGGGCAGGTGCGTTAATCATCTACTAACTCCTTTTATTGAATTAGTAATGAATTTAGACGATGATGCTGGAATGAACGGGTATTGAAGATAGGCGATTGCGACCATTTAATGCTGAAATCTCAATAAACACAGCACAATTTGTTAATTTGGCACCAGTTTTAGCAATTAATTCAGATCCTGCTAAAAGTGTTCCACCTGTTGCTAAAACATCATCGATAAGTAAAACAGAATCATTTTTATCAAGTGCATCTTCATGGATTTCTAATGAATCAAATCCGTATTCAAGTTGATATTGAACTACATGGGTTTTTCGGGGAAGCTTGCCTGGTTTTCTTAACAAAACTAAACCTAAATTGTATTTAGCAGCAATTGCAGCAGCAAATATAAAACCTCTTGATTCAATGCCAGCCACAATATTGGCCCCATTTAAATGTGATGCCAGATCTTCAACAGCATCATTAAATGCTCTTGGGTCTTGCAAAACTGGAGTTATATCTTTGAAGAGAATTCCAGGTTTTGGAAAATCTGGAACATCAAATATTTTCGAGTAGGCATATTCAAGATGTGTTGGCGTGGTCATTTTTCTTTTCTTTATGGGGCTTGGTTCATCATATGAAACAATGGCGTGTTTTAAGTCGATTCGCTTGTAAAAAATAAGAAATTAAGTATTGTGTTTCATGCAAGGACAAAAACCCGATGCTTTATCAGGGGAAGTCAGTCGGAAGCTGACGCTGTCCCGCAACCGTGGATCGCTCACAAGTGAAAATTTGTGGCCAAATAAGTAAAAGCGATAAGTCGGGTTACCTGAAGTGGTTTAGTCAAATATTTCGCACCGTCGTGGAAAGCGGGGCGGGGTTACGATTTTTAAGGTAACTTTCGTCCCCTGACATATTTGTCAGGGTTTTTTTGTTGCCTTTTTGTGTAATTCCGTTCCTCCAAACTCGGCATTAACCGGAGGAAAATAAATGAGAAA
>JAPLAV010000035.1 GCA_026393095.1 Actinomycetota bacterium
ACTAAAAATAGAATCCCCAGAATTTCCACTTACTTTGAAACCTCACTAATTAATTGTTTAGTATCAACTCTTGCTTGTTTGTCAGCTGCAAATAACTTATCAATCGTTAGATCACTATTTGAAATAAATTGACCACTGGAAATATGTTTTTCCAAAACTTTATTCACAATTTCTACTATAGACAGAAATGAAAGCTTTTGCTCGATGAAAGAAGCAACACATTCTTCATTTGCAGCATTCATCACAGCCGGAGCACTTCCTGCTGCTTGCCCGGCTTTTCTTGCAACATTTAGAGCTGAGAAGACTTGTTCGTCAACTTGTTCGAAATTCCAATTAGAAGAATTAGTCCAATCAATTGCTGGAGAAATGTTCTCAAGTCGATCTGGCCAACTTAAGGCAAGAGCTATTGGAACTTTCATATTTGGAGGTGAGGCTTGAGCCATCGTTGAACCGTCAACAAATTCCACCATTGAATGCACAATTGATTGTGGGTGAACTACAACTTCAATATCTTTAAAATCTATTCCAAAAAGTAAATGTGCTTCTATAACTTCTAAACCCTTGTTCATTAATGTTGCTGAATTAATAGTTACAACCTGACCCATTGCCCAAGTTGGATGTTTCAGTGTTTCTTCTAAAGTTACTTTTTCTAATTCACTTTTTAATTTGCCTCTAAAAGGTCCTCCACTTGCAGTTAAAATCAGTTTCTTAATTTGGGAATTATTCTCTCCTCTTAAACATTGAGCAAGAGCAGAATGTTCAGAGTCAACAGGAATGATTTGATCTTTTGCCGCAATATCTAAGACAAGTTTTCCACCAATTACTAATGACTCTTTGTTAGCAAGTGCCAATTTTGCACCTGCTTTCAATGCAGAAATAGTGGCAGGCAATCCTGCTGCACCAGTTATGCCATTTAGAACAACATCACTTCCCAGTTGAGCAATTTCGGCACTAGCGTTTTCGCCCACAATTATTTCGGTTTTCGTTGAACCAAGATTTTGTTTCAATAACTCAGCAGTTTTATCATCTGTTACTGAAACCTTCTGGGGATTGAATTTCCTAATTTGATCAGCCAAAAGTTCAAAATTCTTGCCTGCAGAAAGCCCGACTATTTCAAATTTGTCATTATGATTCTCAATTACTTCTAATCCTTGAGTTCCTATTGATCCTGTGGAACCCAGCACAGTTATTCGGCGTTTTGGCACACTCCAATTGTGCGATATTGCTCATTACGCGTAATCTTGCGGTAGGAAATTAAGCACAGGAGCAACATGTCAAGCAAAGTAGTCGGTGGACCAACTCTGGAACAAAAGCGTCGCATAGTTACTGCAATCCCAGGCCCTAAGTCTGTTGAGATGCAAAAGCGTCGAGTTGAAGTTGTCAGCGCTGGAGTAAGTAGTACTTTGCCAGTTTATGTAAAAAGAGCTGGTGGAGGAATTATTGAAGACATTGATGGAAACTCTTTTATTGATTTAGCTTCAGGAATTGCTGTAACCACAGTTGGAAATTCAAATCCTCGAGTTGTAGCAAATGTGCAAGAAGCAGTAGAACAATTTACTCACACTTGTTTCATGATTGCACCGTATGAATCTTATGTTCAAGTTTGTGAAGCTCTTTCTCGTTTAACTCCAGGAAAGCATGCTAAAAGATCAGCACTATTTAATTCAGGTGCAGAAGCTTTAGAAAATGCAGTAAAAATTGCAAGATACTTCACAAAGCGTGATGCAGTAGTAGTTGTTGAACATGGTTATCACGGTAGAACTAATTTGACTATGGCAATGACTGCCAAAAATATGCCTTACAAAAAAGGTTTTGGTCCATTTGCCCCAGAAATTTATCGCGTACCAACTTCATATCCTTTCCATGATGGTTTAACAGGAGCAGAAGCTGCTGCTAATGCAATTTCTCGAATTGAAAAAGAAGTTGGACCAGATCAAGTCGCAGCAATTGTTATTGAACCAATTCAAGGTGAAGGTGGATTCATTGTTCCAGCCCCAGGATTCTTAAGCGCTTTAGCTAAATGGGCAAAAGAAAATGGCGTTTTATTTATCGCAGATGAAGTTCAAACAGGATTTGCCAGAACTGGATCAATGTTTGCATCTGATCATGAACAAATAGTTCCAGATTTAATAACTATGGCAAAAGGTATGGGTGGTGGACTTCCTGTTGCTGCTGTAACTGGTCGAGCAGATGTTATGGATTCAATTCATGCTGGTGGACTTGGTGGCACATATGGCGGAAACCCAATTGCATTAGCTGGAGCACTAGGTGCAATTGAAACAATTGAAAAGGATAATTTAGTAGAAGCTGCAAAACATATTGAATCAATAATGATTCCAAGATTAAAAAATATGGCTAAGCAACACCAATTAATTGGTGATGTTCGTGGAAGAGGTGCCATGGTTGCAATTGAAATTGTAAAACCTGGAACCACTACCCCAGATCCAGAAACCACAACCAAAATTGTTAAGTCTTGCCATGCAGAAGGTGTCTTAGTTTTAACTGCTGGAACATATGGAAACGTATTGAGATTCTTACCACCACTTGTAATTAGTGATGAATTGCTCAATGAAGGACTAGACGTTCTCGAAAAAGCAATCGTTTCAGTTAGTTAATTCTTTTTATAAACTGCCAAATAGGCAGGATGAATTGGAATTAATCTTGTTAACCAAGCGGGAAAATGTGGCAAGAAAGAATCACGCAAAGTCTTAAGCCCATTTACTTCAAACATTCTTCTAATTTCTGAGCCCTTTGGTCTGTAAATATGAGTTGGATCTGAGTCATAGAGATACTTGTATTCCCACTTATTAAAGGCGTTATTAATTGTCGGTAAATGCACCAAAGCAATTCCTCCAGGATTTAGAGCATCGCAAATTGCTTTAATTCCAGCAGCAGGATTAGGCAAATGCTCAATTACGTTAATCGCTAAAACTAAGTCAAATTTGTTATCAAAGGCCACACCACTTTGAATATCTGCAACTTTGAATTCACGCTTTGGTGAGCGCTTCTTTGCCACTTCAATTGCATGATCTGAAATATCTGAGCCGCAAACTCTTTTAGCTGAGTCAAAATAATCCAGTAACCAACCGTATCCGCAACCAATGTCAACCACACTGGCATTCTTTAAATCAACAGATCCATACTTGGCAAACATTTTTACAAGCATGTTATCGCGTAATTTATCTATCTTTGTTTGGCTAGGATTTCCTGATTCATCTGTTGCGCCATATAGGTTTGCAAAATATTCTTTCGTTTCATAAGTTTCATTTAAATTTTGATTGTCTTTTTGACTCACGGTTCCTCTATTCCTAAGCTTCACTCGCCGCTAATTGACCACAAGCACCATCAATTTCTCTGCCTCTGGTGTCTCTTACTGTTACTGCAATATCTGATTGTTCTAAAATTTCAACGAAAGCCTTTTCGTCTTCAGGTTCTGATGCAGTCCACTTTGAGCCTGGAGTTGGATTAAGAGGAATTAAATTAACATGCACATCTTTGCCTCTTAAGAGATTTGCTAATTGTTTGGCGTGAATTACCTGGTCATTCATTGATTTGATCATGGCGTATTCAATTGAAACTCTTCGTCCACTTGTTTCGGCATATTTCCAAGATGCATCCAGAACTTGTTTGATTGGATATCGCTCATTGATCGGCACAAGTGTGTCTCTTAACTCATCAGTTGGTGCGTGCAAACTTACAGCTAATCTCACCGGTAATCCAAGTGCTGCTAGATCATTAATTCTTGGCACAAGTCCCACGGTGCTCACAGTTATATTTCGAGCACTAATTCCTAATCCTTCAGGTGATTCATCATGGATGC
>JAPLAV010000080.1 GCA_026393095.1 Actinomycetota bacterium
GGCAATTTTGGCTGAAGCTTGGTTAACAACCACAAGAGTTGCATCCTTAGTTGGAAAAGTTGGCGAAATAAGAATTAATGCGCTATCTCCTGAAGTTGATAAAGCACTTGCCCCAGAAATTAGATCTTTAGTACTAGATGCCATGGCTGCAATTGAACCAGGCTTTGAACCAGATCAAGATGCAATTGTTGAATATGTAACTTGGTTAAGACCTAGAAAAAATAAAGAAGAGATTGAAACTTTAGTTAAAGCAACATTGGGTGAAGCAAACACAATTGGTATTCGTGGTTTAGGGGTTTTAGCAACAACAGGAAGAGCCTTAGGGGAAATGCGTTACACAATGCCATCTCCTGAAGCAAGAACAGCTGCAGCTAGAGCTGCGGTTGCTGATCCAAAAGGTTACGCAGTTAAACCAGATCCAATGTTGGTTTCAGCAATTGCGCCACTTTTGCCAGATGCAATTGCCACATTTGTTTTGCAAGCTGACTTAACAGCAGTTATTCCAGGACCTCCTGCAGCAGAAGTTGCATCTGAATTACGACACATGGCGTATCAAGAATCTCGTGGTGCAGCCCAAGTATTTAGATTTACTGAATCTTCATTACAAAGAGCAATGGAACGCGGATACACAGCAGAAAGAATTCTTGAATTTTTAAATAAATACACCACAACTTCAGTTCCTCAACCATTGGAATATTTAATTAATGATTTGGTAAGAAAACTTGGTGACATTAAACAAATTGATGAACCAATTGATGATGCAATTCCAGCCCCTAATGAAAGAAGATCTCCTGCCCGAGTTAGACCTCGTCCTGCACCAGAAGGTGCTCCACCAGATGCAGCTCTTCTTGATGCCGCAATTAAAGCTTTAAGAGCAGGTGAGGATCCAAAAGCAAAACCAGTTACTCCTGCTGCTGCTCCAAATAAAACTCCAGCAAGTGAAATTGCTGAACTATTCAGAGAAGTTGTCGACAAAGTAATTTCAGGAAGCAAACCTAGTGAAATGTGCATTACACTTACCTACGTTGATACTCATGGAATGAGTTCAAATCGAATTGTTGAACCGATTCGTTTTGAAGGTGGATTATTAACAGGTTTTGATTTAACCGAATCAAGAATTCGTGACTATGCAATTTCTCGCATAGCAGGAGCAGAAAAGGGCAAAAAATAAATGACCGATGGTCCATTAATTGTCCAAAGCGATAAAACTCTACTTTTAGAAATTGATCACGCACTATCTGCAGAAGCAAGACGAGCTATTGCTCCTTTTGCTGAATTAGAAAGATCTCCAGAACATGTGCACACTTATCGAATTACTCCCCTTGGTTTATGGAATGCCAGAGCTGCTGGATTAGATGCAGAAAGTGTGGTTGACACACTTCTTAAGTATTCCCGTTATGCAGTTCCTCATGGATTACTTGTTGATGTTGCCGAACTTATGGATCGCTACGGTCGTTTAAGTTTAAATAAAGATCCAGTTCACGGACTAATTTTACATTGCGAAGATCTTCCAGTTCTAGAAGAAATTCTTCGAAGCAAAAGAATTCAGCCTTTAGTTGGTCAAAGAATTGATGATCAAAACATTGTGGTTCATCCATCTGAACGCGGACAATTAAAACAACAATTATTAAAATTGGGTTGGCCAGCAGAAGATTACGCAGGTTATGTTGATGGCGATGCTCATGCAATTGAATTAGTTCAAAAAGGCTGGGAATTGCGTGGTTACCAACAAATAGCTTCTGAATCATTTGTGCACGGTGGATCTGGAGTAGTAGTTCTTCCCTGCGGTGCTGGAAAAACAATTGTTGGCGCAAGTGCCATGGCAAC
>JAPLAV010000059.1 GCA_026393095.1 Actinomycetota bacterium
ACGTAACTATCAGCTGGTTTACCGATTAAATCTTCAGCAGTTCCCATCTGGACCACTGCGCCATCTCTCATGATGGCAATTCGATCACCAAGTTTCATCGCTTCCGATAAATCGTGAGTAATAAAAATCATGGTTTTGCCAACTTCTTTATGCAATCTAATAACTTCTGTTTGCATATCTCTTCTAATCAATGGATCAAGGGCTGAAAATGGTTCATCTAAAAACATAACTTGAGGATCTACTGCTAAAGCTCTTGCTAAACCAACTCTTTGTTGCATTCCACCTGATAGTTGTTCAGGATAGGCTTCTGAATAACCTTCTAAACCAACAAGTTCAATAACTTCTTGGGCTCTTTTATGTCGTTCAATTTTCTTAACACCATTTATTTCTAATGAATATGCAATATTGTCAATTACTTTGCGATGGGGTAGAAGTCCAAAGTGTTGAAACACCATTGAAAAAGCACTTCTTCTTAATTCTCTTAAGCGTGCAGGATTTGCCTTTAAGACATCTTCACCGTTAAACAAAACAGATCCAGCAGTTGGCTCAATTAAACGAGTTAAACAACGAACCAAAGTTGACTTACCAGATCCAGATAAACCCATAACCACAAACACTTCACCAGGAGCTACATCAAAAGAAACATCTTTTACTGCAGCGGTGTTTCCAGTTTTTGCTCTTAACTCTGCACGTGAAAGATTTGCGTCTGGAGAATTCACAATCTTTTCTGGATTGTCACCAAAAACTTTCCATAATCCGCGTACAGAAATAGCAGAAGTTGTGTTATGTAAATTCACTTACTGCTCCTTTCCATCAAACCAATTTGATGGACCTGGTTTGAGATTTTGCCAAACATGCTTGGCTTCTTGATACTCCGCCAATCCCATTGGCCCTAATTCTCGGCCAAAACCAGACTGTTTGAATCCGCCCCACTCGGCTTGAGGCACATAGGGGTGGTAATCGTTAATCCAGATGGTTCCATGTCTTAATTGGTTGGCAACTCTTTGAGCCTTGTCTATATCTTTTGTCCACACTGCACCTGCCAATCCATAAATCGTGTCATTGGCTAAAGCGATAACTTCAGCTTCAGTTTCAAAGGTTTCAACAGTTAAGACTGGGCCAAATGATTCATCTTGTACACATTGCATTTTGGAATTGCAATTATCAAGCACTGTTGGTCGGTAATAGAAACCATTTTGTAGATGAGATTCAGTTGGCCTTTTGCCACCGGCAATTAGTTTTGCACCCTCTGAGATTGCGTTTGCTACGTATTTTTCAACTTTGTCTCGATGTGCTGCACTAATTAATGCACCGGTTTCTGCAAATGAATCTTCGGGGGAGCCCAATCTAATTAGATCAGCTCGCCTTGCTACTTCATTGACAAACTTGTCATGAATGGATTTTTCAACTAGTAGTCGGGCTCCAGCAGAACAAACTTGGCCAGAATGCAAGAAAACTGCGGTTAGTGCATTATCAATAGCAGCATCCATATCTGCATCGGCAAAAACTATATTTGGATTTTTGCCACCAAGTTCAAGTGCTACTTTTTTAACTGTTTCACTTGCTGCTGCCATAATTTTTTTCCCTGTAATTAGTCCACCTGTGAAAGAAACCATGTCTATATCTGGATGAGAACTCAAAGGAGAACCAGCAACAGCACCTGATCCTAAAACTAAATTGTGCACTCCATCTGGAACTCCTGCTTCGGTCAATGTATCCATTAACAGAGAAGTTGTGGAGGGAGTTAATTCACTTGGTTTGATAACAAAAGTACAACCAGCAGCAAGTGCTGGAGCTATTTTCCAAGATGCTTGTAAAAGAGGATAATTCCAAGGGGTAATTAATCCAACAACGCCAACTGGTTCATAGTGAATAGTGCTTTCTACATTTTCTCTATCAACATTTACTTTACGATTTGTTTGTTGAGAAATAAGTTCAGCAAAATACTTGAATACTTTAATGACATCATCCATGTCGTATTCGGCTTCAATAAATCTCTTACCGGTATCTTTTGATTCAGCTTTTGCAAAAGATGCTTTGTCTCTTTCAAGTAATTCAGCAATTCTTTTTAGAACAGAACTTCGATGCGCATTAGTTGTTTTTGACCAAGGACCTGTTTCAAAAGCCAATTGTGCAGACTTGATTGCTTTTTCAACATCACCATTGGTTGCTTCTTGAGCAACTTCAACAATTGAGCCATCGGCTGGGTGGATGATGTTTCTGGTTTCACCACTGGAAGATTTGAGGCGTTTGCCATTTATGAATAGGTCGATCATGGTTTTTTACTCACGCCGCAACACTAAAGCCCAAAGAACCCTCTTGCCTAGAGCGGGTAGCAAATGAAATGAGGTTTTCTTACTACATATATATAGCCACTTTTGCATATTCGTGGGGGATGATTAGGCTAATTAGCGAAGACGTCGATTAGGCCACAAGCTTTACCTCGTCAGCAAGGGGACCAAACAAAAGTGTCTGCAGGTTTTGAAAATAACCCATTGGGCAATGCCCATATTCCATCTCAATATGTAGATACAGATCCAACTGAAACCGCTGAATGGCGTGAATCTTTAGAAGCAGCCGCCAAATCTGGTGGCAATAGAAGAGCTAAATATTTAATGCTCGAATTATTAAGAAGAGCAGCAGAACTTGGTCTAGAAGTTCCCACAATTGCAAGCACTGATTACATCAATACAATTTCTCCCGATAAAGAACCTTGGTTTCCAGGAGATGAAGAAACTGAAAGAAATATTAGAAGATTAATTCGCTGGAATGCAGCGATCATGGTTCATCGTGCCCAAAAATATGGTGTTGGTGGACATATTTCAACTTATGCATCAAGTGCATCTTTATATGAAGTTGGTTTTAATCATTTCTTTAGAGGACATGACGCACCAGGTGGCGCAGATTCAATATTTTTCCAAGGTCATGCATCTCCAGGAATGTATGCCAGAGCTTTTCTTGAAGGAAGACTCAGCGAAACCCAATTAGACGGATTTAGACAAGAACTTTCTCATTCTGGCGGAGGACTTCCTTCTTATCCTCATCCTCGATTAATGCCAAACTTTTGGCAATTTCCAACAGTGTCAATGGGACTTGGTCCACTCAATGCAATTTATCAAGCAAGATTTAATCGCTATCTGCATGCTCGCGGTATTAAAGACACATCTGATCAAAGAGTGTGGGCATTTCTTGGTGATGGCGAAATGGATGAACCAGAATCAGTTAGCGGAATTGTTCTAGCCGCAAGAGAAAAATTAGATAACTTAACTTTTGTTGTTAATGCCAACTTACAAAGACTAGATGGACCTGTTCGAGGAAATGGCAAAGTAATTCAAGAATTAGAAAGTTTATTCCGTGGTGCCGGATGGAACGTTATCAAAGTTATTTGGGGTAGAACCTGGGATCCACTACTTGCTAAAGATAACGATGGCGCATTAGTTAATTTGATGAACACCACACCAGATGGTGATTTCCAAACATACAAAACAGAAAATGGCGCATATGTAAGAGAACACTTCTTTGGTAGAGACCCAAGAACCAAAGCTTTAGTTGAACCAATGAGT
>JAPLAV010000008.1 GCA_026393095.1 Actinomycetota bacterium
AACAGAGAATTCTTTGTTAGCAGTGATGGTTGCTGCGGAAACGATGTTTACATGATTGAAACTAAAGAAGTAAGTGTTGAGTAAAAGAAATTTTAAGCAATAGGCCTAAGAGTAAATGAAGAAATAGAAAAAGAGAGAATTAAAAATGTCTGAATATCAAGACCTCATGGAATTAAGTGACAACAAGCTATGGGGGATCAAATAATGCTCAAGTTAAGTCTTAAGACACTAATAGTTATTTTCACTGTCTCTTTGATGTCTTTAGTGACAACTTCTTGTGGATCAACTACCAACGCAACTACTGCAGTCGAAGCCAGTGTTGAACCTGCAACCGATTCAGAAGATGAATTATCTAGTTGGGATAGATACTATTTGCTTTCCGAGAAAGAACAAATTGAAGAGTCAAAAGATTCTGATTATTCTGAATTGGATTACGGGACTTGGGATGAATACCAGGTTCTTAAATTTATGACATTTATCTGTGAAGACGAATCTAGTAGTTGGATGCCATATGGATCAATGAGGCAATTTATTGATACTTCCAAATTGACAAAATATAAATCAGCTTTAATTGCTTACTATTGTATTCCAGGAGCTGGAAGTACAGGTGTAATAACTATCGCTGTAAGACTAAATGATAAAAATGAAATTTACACAACAAATGTTTTGACTGAAGTACACGATTACTTTGGATTCGAGAACTTAGAATTAAAAGGAAATCAAGTTAATTTCGCTTTCAGTGGCTACTCCAAAACTGGCCTGGGATTATGCTGTCGAGACATTCAAGATACCGGAAAAATTTACTACAAAGATGGATTTCCATTAATGGAATTTACTTCTTTTAATGACTATAGGTTAAATATCTATAACTTAAATTTTGGACCAGTTTTCGAACGCGCCTCTTTTGATTTATTGACAAGCTGTGAAAGTGATGTTTGTGGTCAAGATTCGATTTATGATCAGGCTGAAAAATACAAGTTAAAGACTGGCGAGGTTGCTGTGGGAAAAGCAGCAATCGTTAAAAAAGCTTGTGAGGACTTTTCTTACTCAATTCCTAAGACAGATTTAGCAAGTCGGGGACAATTTGTTTCAATTCCTGAAGTGCGAAAAATGATTACTAATTGGGAAGAAGCAGCAAGACTTGAAAAAGAGTTGTCTTTACCCTTGGAATACATGAGAACCTTTCTAGATATTGCTTCCACAGAAGTTATTTCAGATGATGCTTGGCTTGAGGGTTTACGTCAATACAACATGATTCCAAAATCTGAAGTTGAAAAATTGGAAGCACCCTTAAAAAGTTTGGGAACTAAAATCAATAACCAAAGCAATAAAGTGTGTGCAAATTATGATCTTGATTTTGTGGCCCCAAATGAAACCAAAAGGTAGAAAGGACAACCAATCATGAATGACTACGAAGACCTCATGGAATTAACCGATAAACAACTTTGGGATCAACTACCAAAAGTGGAAGGCGAATTAAAGTCAGATTTCTTCTACGAACTAAGTAGAAGATCATTTGAGAAATCTGACTATAAATCAGCGCTTGCTTTAGTTGAACAAGCAAGAGATATCTTGCTTGCATTAAAAGATCTCACCAGTGATGCAGAAATTCTTAAAATCTATCGAGCAATAGGAATGAATGCTAATGCCTTAGGCAATCATGACTTAGTTATTTCCACTTTGGAAAAAGCTTTAGAAATTGCTAAGAGAAGTAACTTAGATAGACCAGAGGATTATTCGTTTTTAGTTGATGCTTATGACCAAAAAGAAGAATTTCAAAAGTCAATAGAACTTTTAGAATGGCAATTTGAGAAATACAATGAAATTGATGATGATGTGGAGTGCGCTGGCTGTTTAGCCCAAATTTCATTTATTTATAGAAAATTAGATAAACAAGATATTGCTTTACCTAAACTCAATCTTGCCCTCGACTTTGCTAAAAAAACCGAAAATACCAATTACATATTGTTGATTCAAACCTATGTAGCTGAAGTTTTGTATGAATTAGAAAATTATCAGGAGTGTGAAGATCTACTAGATAAGCTCATTAACTCCTATGAACTACTAAATATCAAGAAAAACCTGCTTGATATGAAGCTTCTCAAACTCCAAATTCAATGGATGAGTAACTCAAACGAGAGAGAAATAATTGAATCAATAAAAGAATTATCTTTGCAAATAATCGGGGATGAGCAAGATGCAGTTGATCAAAGAATCCGCTTTGAGCAAACCATCATCAATTGCATGGAACATCTTGGAGGGTGGTCATACACCAGAGAATTAGATAATAGAAAGAAACGTTTGGCAGATTTAGAAGATTTAGTTGGAATGGCGAGCCAAAAAATATGACAAGTCCAACCAGCCAAGAATTATCAAAGACGTTTTCTATTTGGTATTACAAACACGAAAACGACCCCGCATTTAATGCTGAAGATCCTTCGGAAGAACATGAATTGGATTATGAAAAAATTCTTGAAGAAGTAATGGCGGAGAATAATAAAAATCAAGATTTGTAATTGTCAGTCCTATTTGGTAAAGTAGTAATTAGCTCAAAGAAGTCGTAGCGCAATAGCCTTTCAGCTAGCTACCTAGCAACCGGTGTCCTAGTACACGGTGCTCCTGAAAGAAGAGCCGTCATTGATTAAGTCAATCAATGAAAACATCTAACTAGGAGTAAAAGTGTCTGAAATAAATAAGCATTACTTTCAATTCCCTCAAGATTACAAAACAATGAGTGAAACAGACAAAGATATAGCCCTCACCGAGCTTGCCAATGAAATCCTTGATCAATTGGTTTCTCTATCAAAGGGGAACAAATAATGATCTCTTTTGAGGAATTCATTGAAAACCATGTTGAAAAAACTGAAGTAAAAACCATCAATGGGATGGAATTAGTTTTCTTAACCTGCTCGGCTTGTTCTTTCAAGAGAAGTCACAAGCACCAAATGTCTACCTACACAATTGGTCGAAGAGTTTGGCGTCAGCAACATTTTGATTTTGTGGCTAACCCATCTGGAAAAACTGTGAGTGAACACAATGAATATCCCATCCAGGAACTAAACCAGCAGCCCAAACCAGAAGTACCAATAGGTCCACAAGCTGCTGAAGTTCAAAAGCAACTCTTCAAATTTCCTGCTAACTACAAGGAATTGCCAGAAGCTGAGCAAAAGGAATTTATTAAAGGTTTGTGGCTAAACATGGTCACTGCTTTAAAGAAAAAGTAAAACCTAACGGACTGTTTAAACGCCTTAAGACATAAGAGTTTAGGCGTTTAAACAGTCTAATTTTTCCTAATTTTTTTGTCAGACCTTCGTTTTAAAATTTATTTACAACTAAGAAAAGGGGTAATAAAAATGAGTGACTTAATGTATTCAATGGCTATCGATGATGATTTCTACATCATGGTGGATTTTTCTAGGCCAGTTTGGTTTAGACCTTCCAATAAGGGATTGAGATTTATTCCTATGGGAGAAAATGAAGTTGATGATGCCTTGATTATTTTTGGGGTGGACAAGCTTGATTTCTCACCAGAAATAAAGAAACAGATCAAGCAGATGAAAGCAGATTGTATTAAGAAACAAGGTCCAGATTGTTTATTGGAACCTTATCTTTCTCACAAGCTCTTGATGATTGATGCCAGGAAAGAACTAAAGAATTTAACCCTTAAAGGTAATTTCTTATTAGTAACCCATGGCGGATCAGCAGATCATGTTGATTTAAGTTGCAAAACAGATGGATGTTTTGCTGAATGCAAAAGCTAAGAGGATTACTTGACTAGCCAAAGCCAACCCACTCATGAGAGACTTTGAATCATGAAGAGTGAGAAATTAGCCAAATTTATAACTAAGACTATTAAGCGATACCAGGCAGATAAAAAAATTCCTGGTATCGCTTTAGGACTTATTAAAGATGGAAAACTAATAAATGTTTTTGGCGTTGGCGAAATTAGTTTAAAGACCAAAAAAGTTCCTGATGCAAACAGTGTCTTTCGCATAGCTTCCATGACTAAGAGTTTTACTGCCACTGCCATATTGCTTTTAAGAGATCGAGGGTTATTAAGACTTGATGATCCGATCACTAAATATTTACCCTGGACTAAAAACCTTGGACTGCCAGAAAACAGTTCAGAAATCCTCTTAAGAGATTTATTAACTATGGGTGCCGGTTTTCCAACAGATGATCCTTGGGGAGATCGTCAAGAAGGAATGTCTTATGAAGATTTTGAAAACCTAGTCTCTAAAGGAATAAGTTTTGCCAGACAACCTAAAACTGGTTTTGAATATTCAAATCTTGGTTATGCCCTGCTGGGTCGAGTAGTAAGTGTGGCAAGTGGAGTTGATTATTTCGATTTTGTAAAGAAAGAAATATTAAATGAACTAGATATGAAAGTAACTACTTTTGATGAAAGAGAACCAAAAAAAGCAAACAAAGTAGATGGCTATGCCAAGTACGACAAAGGATTAACTTTGCAAGCAATAACTCATCCTGGATCATTTAGCGCTATGGGAGGAATTTCTAGTTCAATAAATGATCTCACTTTTTGGGTAGCCCATTTCCAATCAGCTTGGAAAGTAAAGACAAAATCAGTATTAAAAATATCCAGTGTGAGAGAAATGCAAGAACCTCAACGACATATTTCTACAGTGATGTTAAAAGATGCAAACTTAAAGAAATCTAAAACTGTTACAACTAGCTATGGCTTTGGTTTATTCATTGATGATGATTCTTTATTGGGAAGATTTGTCTCACACTCTGGTGGTTATCCTGGCTTTGGATCTCACATGCGCTGGCATCCACAATCTGGATACGGTGTTATTGCGTTAGGTAATTTAACTTATGCACCAATGAATGAATTAGCCACCGAAGTTATGAACAAAATTGTAATTGAAGTAAATGCCTTGCCTGAAAATATAGAACTAGATATTTGGAAGTCAACTCAAAATGCAGTAGAAACAGTAGTTGGTTTATTAAATCAGTGGGATGAGAAAGTAGCTGATAAGAATTTTGCTATGAACGTTGATATGGATAAACCAAGGCAAGACAGAGTAAAAGAATTCAAAAAAGTTAAAGCAAAACTAGGCAAATTCAAAGTCAAAGATGTTAAGTCAGATTCCCCAGCTACTGCCAAAGCTGAACTTAAAGGCTCAAAGAATTCAATATTTGTAGAAGTTCAGATGAGTCCTGAAAAAGATAACAAAATTCAAAAAATAACATTCATGAAGAAATAAATAAGGGGCCAAATTTCTTTGGCCCCTTATTTTGATTAATTATTTAATTAATCGTTGTGATCATGAAGGGCTTCTGGAAGAGTCCAACGTGAATCAGTGCGAGAGTTAATGAAGATGTAGTAATAAACAACTCCAATAACCATTGTTCCAATTGCAATCAATAGTGGTCGGGAATCAGCTAACACACCTTGGTAGGCGATATAAATAATTGCCACAATCACAATGATTGGAGGAACTGGCCAAAAAGGCATTGTGTATGCACTCTTATGACTTGTGCCCATGCTTCTAACTCTCAAAGCTGCTACTGCCACGATTGCATAAACCACAATCAAGGAAGCACCGCTTGCCAGAATTAGCAAACTAAATGGCACAAAAGCTCCAACTAACACTGAACCAATACCAATTACTGCTGTTGCTACAACTGGTGTTTGGTATTTAGCATTGATGCTTCCCATTGGTTTACCAATTACATCTGGGAAAGAACCATCTCTAGATGCTGAGAACAGTAGTCGAGCCATTTGAATAATGATTGCGATAACAGCATTAATAATTGCAATCGCAATACCTAAGCTCACGATGGTGTTAAGAGTTTCTCCACCGCGTTCAATTAGGAAGTAATTCATTGGGGCAGGATCCGCTAATAATTTCTCTAGAGATCCGGTACCAAGAACTACTGCCATTAAAGGAACAATTTCTACAACTAAGGCAACAACCAAAGAAATCATGATTGCCTTACCAATATTTTTAGTTGCACCTTTTGTTTCTTCAGCGTAATAAACTGCTTGACCATATCCGTTATAAGCAAACAAGGCCACAGCAATTGTGGAAACAACTAGTCCCAAAGAAACGCCTTCCATCATGCCAGAAGACCCAAGGGCCTCTGGTGTCCAGAAAGTGCTGATCGGACGAGAAACGTTAATGAATCCAAGAATTGTGAAAATTGTTATTGCTAACAATTCAACTGCCAAAAACAAACCTGTTACCCAAGCATTTGTTTTAATACGAAGAGCAGCAACAATTGTGGATAACACAATTACTACTAGTCCTACTTCGCTACCGGATAATCCTGAAACTGCTACTCCAAGATATAAACCAGTTCCTAAAGCAATAACAGCCACGATTAAAACACCTGTGACAAGTGTTAATAACATAACTGCAAAACCTATTGGTTTTCCAAGTATGCGAGCGGCCCAAGTGTATTCACCACCTGAAATTGGATAGCGTGCAGAAAGTTCTGCGTAACACATACCAACAAAGAGTGCTACTAATCCACCCAGTGCCATTGCCATAACTGAAGCTCCACCAACAGCAAGTAAAACTGCTGGAACAATAATGAAAACACTTGATGCAGGGGTAACTGCAGAAAGTGTGATCAGGATGTTTTGGCGAAGAGTTAGTTCTCTTGAAAGCTCTTGTTTATAAGAACCCATTTAAACCTCCCTAAGGTTTGGACTTATACAACTCCTCATGAGGCCTTGAGTCAAGAACATAAGCCTTGCTTGCCAGAAATAGTTATATAAGTAAGTATTAGCCCTGAGGAGAATTTTTGAAATGTCTTTAACTTCAGCAAGCGGGCACAAAAGAGCCAGGGCTTTAGGTATTCCTTTTCAAGGAACCCCGGGAAAGAACAATGCCATCACTGATGTGCCCGGATTAGAAGTTGGATATGTAACTATTGATTCACCAGAAAATGTTAAAACTGGAGTTACCGCAATTTTGCCAAGAGGCAAAGACAAAATTGGAATTGCTTGTGCTGCTGGATTTTATTCTTTAAATGGCAACGGAGAAATGACTGGAAGTATTTGGATAGAAGAAACTGGCGCAATTGCAATGCCAGTAATGATCACTAATACTCACGCAGTTGGAACCATTCATCGCGGAGTCATTGATTGGATTAACCAATACAAACCAAGATTAGCTGCGCAATGGTTATTACCAGTAGTGGCAGAAACTTGGGATGGATATCTAAACGATATTAATGGTCCACATGTAAAAACAGAACATGCCATAACTGCAATTAATTCTGCTAAATCTGGATTAATTGATGAAGGTTCAGTTGGTGGTGGCACCGGCATGAATTGTTATGAATTTAAAGGTGGCAATGGTTCATCTTCAAGAATTGTTAAATATGCAAATGAAGAATATGTAGTTGCTGCTTTTGTGCAAGCTAATTTTGGTTCCAGACATGAATTAGCAATTGCTGGAGTTCCTATGTCAGATATTGATAAACCAAATCCATTAAGTGATACTGATTGGTTTTTACAAGATCAAATTAATGCTAAAGCTCCAAGTGGAGCAGGTTCAGTAATTTGCATAATTGCGACAAATGCACCACTGCTGCCAGCACAATGTAAAGCATTAGCAAAAAGAGTTCCTCTTGGTTTAGCAAGAACAGGAACCACTGGAAGTCACTTCTCTGGTGATATTTTCTTAGCTTTTTCAACTGCCAATGAAGGAGCACTCATTAGTGGATTTCCAACTAGTGAGGTAACAGATAAAGATTATGACCAAATGAAATCAATTCAATGGGGCAGAATGGATGCTTTTTATGCAGCAACTGTGCAAGCTGTTGAAGAAGCAGTGGTTAATGCTCTTGTTGTTAATAAAGATGTAACTGGTCGAAATGGTCATACAAGTTATGCACTGCCACACGATCAAGTGGTTGAAAAACTAAAGAAAGCAAACAGACTTTAGTTAAGAATTAAGCCCCTGGCTCAACTTTTATTACGTCGCCAAAATCTCCTGCTTCAACAACAGTGATTCGAACACCACCGTAGCTAACGCTGTCTCCTTTAACTAAAGCTCCTAATTCAGATGGTCCTCGGCCAGGACAACCTTTCTTCTTTGTAGTGGCAGGAACATGAATTGTTTTTTCATTGAAGCCTTGACCATAAAGATGGGCCACATAGACAAGAGCACCTTGTTGACACTTTGGAATTTTGTAACTGTAACCATAAGGTCTAATTGATTCCACTGCTAAATAATCAGAACTTGATATCGGCACCATTAGTAATTTCTCATAACCACCTTTAATTGTGGATGGTTTTAACCAATGAGTAGTCACTTTGTCTTTAGGGGCACATCGAACTTGATCATCACTGATCATTTGCAGAATCCACTTATGAAGTGCTAACCAGTCAGAATCCTTCTTCTGCATAATTCCCCAGTCCATCATTTGATCTGGGTAGCCCTGAACTGATGCAAAAGTAGTAAATGTTCCAGAGGAATGGCCCCAATAATGTGACCAACCCAAAGCACCAGAGCCATCAAAAATATAGTTTGATTTCATCTTGCCGTACTTTTTATCATTCTGAGAACGGTTCTTTAAATCAAATTTATAATCAAATGGATTTTGGGCCAGATAAAGTCTCTTCATTAACTTTTCTTGAGTTTGAATGGTGTACTTGTAAAGATCCCAACTAATTAGATCTTTTCTGTTAGCTGTCGGTGGACCAATTATCCACATATGATTTGCTTTTGAAAAATCTATTTGTGGATCTGCTGCAGTGACAACATCTTGGACAAGTCTCATTACTCCTGGTTGAACTACTTTATCCCTGGGGTCTGGATAATCTTCCCAATACTTATATCCGATTTCGTAAGACTTCAAAGTATTTGGCAACATAAAGTATTTGTCTGGCACAACAACTTTAAAGTTAAATGGCAAATCACTTGATTTGTTCATCACATCTTCAAATGCTTTGATCCAGACTTTGTAGTCGTCTTGTGGATTAGATTTCATTTTGTAATCAGGGGATTGGAAAGGAACTAACTGCAAGGTGTAATTTGGTCCCAATATTTCACCTCGTGCTTGTTCTGCTCTTTTAGTTGCCCAGAAATTAGAGATCATGCATTGATCAACACTTAGTAATTCTGATCTGTTGTTTTGAACTGTCTTTGGTATTTTAGAAGTTAATTTGCCACTTACATATCTATATGGATGGGGACAAGCTGGATAGTTCCACGTTATGTCTTGATATTCCTTCCAAGCTTTTGGAACTTTAGGATCTTTTTCGCATCTATCGCCCACACGAGGATCAAGTGGAAGTGCTGTAACAGCTTGAGCGGGAACAACAATAAAAGTGCCAAGAATGGCCAACAGCATTACTAAAAGTTTTGCTTTCATTTTCATATGAGCCAAATACTAGTCAGAAATCTTAGTTATTTACGAAAAGTTTAGTCATAAAATTCGGGCTATTTCAGACAAATTAAATTTTATCGACCAAAAACAATAGAGGGCTTGAAACCTTTTTAGGTCTCAAGCCCTCTATTTATTTATTATTAGCGATTTTTTCTTGCTTTTGCAATGCGGTTGAACACTTGGTAGCCCACTACTGCCATAAGGGTGGCATTGATAATTCCACTAAATGCGAATTTTCCACTAGTCCATGACAGATCTGAAATACCAATAATTAGTGCTGAGGCTGCAATGTAAAGATTTGTTGGATCTGCAAAATCAACTTTTGCATCAATCCAAATTCTTGCACCCAAAACACCGATCATTCCAAATAGGGCAACTGTTACTCCACCTTTAACACCAGCTGGAGTTGCAGCTAGAACTGCACCAAATTTTGGAGAAAGAGCTAACAAGATTGCTCCCACACCAGCGATGATGTAGGCAAGTGTGGAATACACACGACTTGCTGCCATTACCCCAATGTTTTCTGCATATGTAGTGGTTCCTGAACCGCCACCTAATCCTGCTAATGCTGTTGCTGCACCATCTGCCACAAGTGCATTTCCAACTTGATCATCCAAGCTTTTGCCAGTCATGGCAGCAACTGCTTTTACGTGTCCAATGTTTTCAGCAATTAGCACTAAAACAACTGGAAGGAATAAAACAATTGCACTGGTTGAAAATGTTGGGGTAGTAAATTCTGGTAGTCCTACCCAAGCTGCACTATTTACTCCTGAGAAATCAACATCTCCCATAAGTGCCGCTACAACGTAGCCCACAATTAATCCACCAATAATGCTGATTCGACCAATGAATCCTTTAAAGAATGCACCGATAAAACCAATTGAGAGCAGTGTGATTAAACCAAGTAGTGGGCCTGCTACAAAATCATTCTTCGCAGCCCCAGCTAAGTTCAATCCAATAACCATCACAATTGTTCCTGTCACAATTGGTGGCATGAAGTTTTCAATCCATGCAGTTCCTGCACTCTTGGCAATGAAACCAACAAGAGCCAGTAAAACACCGGCAGCAACAATGCCACCTAAAGCAGCAGGGATGCCGCCTTCTGTTTTAGCTGCAGCAACTGGTGCTAGGAATGCAAAAGAAGAACCAAGATAGCTGGGAAGTTTATTTTGAGTGATCAAAATAAACAGCAAGGTACCAACACCTGAGAAGAACAAGGTGGTGGTTGGGGAAAAACCAGTAATGATTGGCACTAAGAATGTGGCACCAAACATTGCTGCAATGTGTTGCAAACCAAAACCAATAGTGCGTGGCCAGGTTAAACGTTCACCAATTCCTACAACTTCACCCGGTTGGATGGATTTTCCATCACCGTGTAATTTCCATGAAAGCATTTTAATCTCCCTTGTTGAGGCTTCTGCCCCCTAAGAAAGGAAACATTAAAAAGTAACCCTAGAACTGGGTTTTAAGAAATGGAGTGCATCGACGGGGAGAGTCGAGGTAGATATTTCTAGCCGCGTGGGGGAAGTTGAAGACAAAGAGCCTCAATGAGATCCATAGGAGATTCTCAAAAAAGGCTAAATACTTCTAATTAAGTCTTTTTCCTGTTGAGGTTTCAAAGTAATGATGATCTTCCAAGTGACTATTTATTGAAATATTAGTTTTGTCAGTAATTTGCTTTAAATTCTCATTATCCACAACGGCAGTTATTTGTTGATTGCCTGATTGAATAGTTAAAATCGCTCGGGGTCCAAGTTGCTCCAAAATTTCAACTTTACCTTGTTTAGAAGAAGCGTCTTTACTTGTAATCTTTACATCTTCTGGGCGAATGCCTAGCGTGATCTCTCCACTGAGTTTTGGATCTACCTTGATTTGAAAACCAGACGGTGCAGTGAAGTTTCCCGCACTTGCATGACCTTTAACTAGATTCATTTTTGGACTTCCCACAAATTCAGCAACGAAAACATCTACAGGTTTCTTATAGATGTCATCAGGCTTACCGAGTTGTTTTATGACTCCATCTTTCATCACAACCATTACATCTGAAAGTGTCATTGCTTCTTCTTGGTCATGCGTTACATAAACAGCAGTGGTCCCAAGTCTTCTTTGGAGTCGAATAATCTCTGTTCTCATTTCGAGTCTGAGCTTTGCATCTAAGTTTGATAAAGGCTCATCGAATAAAAATACTTGTGGATTTCTAATGATTGCTCGACCAATTGCTACTCTTTGTTGTTGCCCACCTGATAATTCTTTTGGTTTTCTTTTAAGTAATTCTGAAATTCCTAAGGATGCTGCCACTTCTGCTACACGGGAGCTAATCTCTTCCTTTTTTACTCCTTTTGATCTCAAAGGAAATCCAATATTGTCTGCCACACTTAAATGAGCATAAAGTGCATAGTTTTGAAAAACCATTGCAACGTCTCTATCTTTTGGCTCCAACTTCGTCACATCTTTGTCGCCAATATGAATGACACCTGAATCAACAGTTTCAAGTCCGGCAATCATTCTTAATGTTGTTGTTTTTCCACAACCAGAAGGCCCTACTAATACTGTAAATTGTCCATTTGGAATTTCTAAATCTAAGCCTTTTACAACCTCGACTTCACCAAATGATTTCTGAATCTGTTTTAAACTTATTGATGCCATTTTTCTCCCTAGTATTTAACTGCGCCACCGCTAATGCCGCGCACTAGCCGTTTTTGAATAAAGAAACTAACGATCAAAACTGGAATTACAGCGACTAAAATTGCAGCGCACATCGCACCAAGTTCGACTCCTCGAAAAGTATTAAAACTTGCAATCTTAACTGGCAATGTAGCTGAATTGCCCGGTGCAAGAATTAAAGCGTAAAATAAATCATTCCAAGAAAGAACAAAACCAAATACTGCTGCTGCCCCAATGCCAGGAGCTACTTGTGGGATTACAACTTTTCTAAATGCTTGAAATCTCGATAAACCATCAACTAGTGCTTGTTCTTCAACTTCTTTTGGTGCAGCATCAAAAAATCCAATAAGAAACCAAGTAATTACTGGTAGGACAAAACTTAAGTGTGAAATTATCACAGCAAAAAGAGTGTCATTTAATCTAAATTTGTAAGACACTTCTAAAAACGGGAAAACTAACACAGCTGGTGGTAAAACTTGTGCAGCTAATATTCCAAATCTGGTAGAACTTCCACCAGTCTTGTATCTACTAATTGCGTAGGCTCCCATAGATCCAATAACAACTGATAAAGAGACTGTTACTAATCCAACTGTTGCGCTTCGATAAGCAGACTCAAGTACGCCACTTCTCAGCACTTCTTTCCAATTTTCCAAAGTTGGTTTAAAGAGTAGGAGTGCAGGATTATTTAACTGAGCCCCAGTTTTAAAAGAACCAAGTGAAAGCCAGAAAAAAGGTAAGAACACAGACAAGGCCATAAGAATTAGTAAAGAATTTCCTGCCAGGGTCCAGGTTGGTTTTAATCTCGTTGAATTTAAAGTAGTCATGGATTCTTCCTTGTTGATTCAATTCTTCTAAATAGAATTACCACAATTACCATGACGATTATTAATAACAAATATGACATTGCTGAAGCTAAACCTAAACGATAAAATTGAATACCAGTTTGATAAGTGTAGTACTGAATTGTCATCGTTTGTATAGCTGGACCGCCTCGGGTAATGGCAAATACATATTCAAATACTTTCATTGCATCAAGAGCACGAATCAAAACTGCTACCGATATAACTGGAACTAACAGCGGAAGTGTAATTTTTCTAAAAGTAAAAAAGGCACTTGCCCCATCTACTTTTGCGGCTTCAAAAGGTGATCTAGAAAGTCCCTCTAAACCAGCCAATAACAACAAAACCATGAATGGTGTCCATTGCCAAACATCAATTAAAACTATTGAATACAAAGCTTTGCCAGGTCCGAAAAAGTCGTAACTTAACCCAAATTTTGCCATGAAAGTTGGAATAACACCAAGTTGCTGATTCAGCAAAAATCTAAACATTAATCCAATAGCAATAGGGGTAACAAACATAGGGGTAAGAAGAAATGATCGAGTAAAGTTTCTAATTCTCTTTTGTTTTTGAAGTGCTAAAGCAATAAAAAGACCTAACCAGAATTCAATGAATACAGCTAAGAGAACAAATGTGCCAGTTACCTGAAGAGCATTCCAATAATTTGGATCTTGCAAAGTTGCAATGTATTGCTTTAGTCCGACTAAGCGAGTGTTATATCTAGCCGTAATTTTGTAATTAGTAAGTGATAGGTAAAAAGCATAAAGGAGTGGGTAGCCAACGCTTGCTGTAAAAACTGCCAATAAAGGCAGCATTAACTTCAAACGAAACGACATACCCACTCCTTTAATACTTAGAGAAGAACTCTAAACAAAATTCTTATTCTGCTTGAATTTTGTTTGCTTGTTCTTCAGCTGCTGCTAATGCATCATCAACTGATTTTTCACCAGCGAATGCTGCGTTTAGTTCGGTTCCAACAGCGTTGATCATTTCATCGCAATTTGCACCCTGACATAGCGGTTCTGCATTTGAAAGAATCTTTGCAATTGTTGCGAAGTAAGCAGGATCTTTAGCGGTTGCAGCTGCATCACTAAACACGCTTGTACGTGTTGGTGCGCCACCTGCGGTTACACGCTTTGCTTCTCCAGCCTTGGATGAAATCCAAGAAACAAATGCCCAAGCTGCATCACTTGCATTGGAGTTGGTTGGGATTGCCCAATGCCAAGATCCAAGTACTTGTTTGCCACCAGGCATGGTTCCAAGTTTGAATTTGCCAGCTAAAGCACCTGAATCGCCATCAGGATTATTTAGTGTAGGCAACATCCAGTTGTATGAAACCATCATTGCTGATTTGTCGCTTGATACAGATCTCAACGCATCATCAAATCCCCAGTTAAGTGAATCTTTTGGTGCACTTGATTTGTACATTGCAATGTATGTTTCCAAAGCTTTCTTTGCTTCAGGAGTAGTTAACTTAACTTTGCCATCGGTGTAAAGACTTCCACCTGCTGCAAATAGGTAATTACCCCATTCTTCAAATGCTTTGTAACCTTTTTGTGGCTGCATTGCGATACCAGCACGATCAGCTGTTGTTAATGACTTTGCAGTTGCTGCAAGTTCATCAAGTGAAGCTGGTTCTGCTGTAACTAGATCTGATCGGTAGATAAGTCCAAGAGCGTAGTTATAAAACGGTACGCCATAAACTTTTCCATCGGATTCACCAATTGCACGCAATGGTGCTGTGAAATCTGCATAGTCGTAACCATCAGATGCAGCAATTAGATCATCAAGTGGTTGAACAAATCCTGCTTTAGCAAAATCTCCAACCCATGGATTATCAAGAATTGCTAGATCGTAAGTTGGTTCTGCTGCAGTGAAAGACGCGACGTATTTATCGCGCATTTGATCATATGAAGCAGTTTCAATTTCGACCTTGACGTCTGGATATTCAGCATTGAAATCTGCGAGTAAACCACTCACGATGTCAGTGTCTGGAACACCTTCCATCAATACGCGAACTGTTCCACTTGCTGCACCTGCTGCAGCACCTGTATCAGTTGCGGTTTCTTCTGATGAGCTACTGCAACCTGCTAGAACTACAGCAACTGCTGCGCTGATAGCTGCTAACTTGGCTACATTGTTTAGCTTTCTCATTTTCACCCCTTCTTATTTATTGCGAATGGATTAATTGGAATTTCCAATTAATCCATAAATGCACCACCGTTGACCGCAATTGCTTCACCGGTAATGAATTCGGAATCCTTACTGGTAAGGAAACCGACAACTTTGGCGACATCTTCTGGAAGTTCTAATCTTCCAAGTGGAGTGTCGTTAATCCACATTTTCTTTACATCTTCAGGAGAAATTCCTCGAAGATCCGCTTCCCAGGCAAGTTCTCTCACTTGCATTGGCGTACTAACAAAACCTGGGCAAACACTATTTACTCTTATGTCATTCGGAGCCAACTCATAAGCCATGGCTTGAGTTAAACCAAGAACCCCAAATTTGCTCGCAACATAATCAGCCAGGTAAGGAACTCTTCCTGCCTTAGCGGCCATCGAAGCAATATTGATGATTCGTGCATCTTTAGTTTTTAACTCGATCATTGCTCTAGCGCCAGCTTGGCTCGCAAAGAAAACACCTTTTAAGTTCACATCAAGAGTGAAGTCATACATTTTTTCATCTATATCTAAAAACTTAGCCATTTTTGAAACACCTGCATTAGAAACCCAGACATCTAATCTTTTCTCAATTTCTTTTACAGAATTTGCAACCGCAACACTGTCTGCCGGAATTGTGACATCACACTTAATTGCTCTTGCTGAAGGAAATGTTGCAGCAACATCTTTGGCTGCTTGCTCATTGAGATCAGTAACTATTACATGAAAATCTCTATTACTTAGTTCTGTTGCAATGGCTCGACCAATTCCAGAACCAGCACCCGTAACTACTGCTACTTTTTTATCCATTTTACGCTCCCCTTGATATTGAATGAGAAATCTCAGTCATATTTTTTGCCATCTTTAAATAGTCGCTAAATCTTTGGTCATAAATATCACGATTTTTTTTATTTGGAATAATTGGTGTATCGGACATAAGGATTGAATTTGCAACACTAAAGTCTTTGAAAATTCCTACACCTATACCGGCAATTAATGCGGCACCAAGGGATGCACCTGGATGATCAACCACCGGAGAAAGTGGCTGATCAAGAACATCGGCCAAAATCTGTTTCCACAGTTTTGATTTTGACCCACCGTTTGTCACTTTAATATTTGTTATTTTCAATCCACGCTCATTAAATATTTCAATATGTTGTCTAAACCCATACGCAATTGCTTCCAAAAACGATCTGTGAATATCAGCCTTTGAAGTTCCTAAATGCAATCCTGCAATTGCTCCTCTTAAGTTTGGATCATGAAGTGGAGATTTCTCACCTAAGAAATAAGGAAGTGTTAATAATGAAGCTGGCTTAGAACTTTCAGCCTCTTTATCAAGTGCTACTAAATCAATTCCATTTAAAAGGGATTGTTCCCAGCGAAGTAGAGATCCACTTGTTGCCATGCAACCGTTAGGTAACCATTTATTTGGTGCTGGGTGCGCATCCAAATAAAGTCGTTCGTCTAAGAATTTTTTATCGCTTACCGCCAATACGTCACCGGCGCCACCAAGTTTTACTAAACAATCACCTTCGCTTATTAGTCCAGCTGCATACGCTGAAAGCACATGGTCTGCGCCCCCAACAACAATTTTTGTGGAAGTATTTAATCCCAGTTCTAGGGCAGATTCTTTGTTTAGTTCTCCTACAATTTCCCCCGGTTTTTTAGGAGAAAGTAAGTCTGGAAAATCTATGGCAGTTGCATCGATTAATTCGGTGAGGGCAGAGTTATCCCAATTATAAAGTCCACTTTCTATTGCCCAATTTTGCTCAACATGAGGCTGAGCACCTAACTTAATTGATAACCAGTCATATGAGCCGATTACATATTTTACTTTAGAAAACAATGCATCTTCATTCTTTGAAATCCATAACAAAGTTGGAGCCACAGATTGCTGAGTTAGCTTAGATCCAGTCAAATTTAAAAAATCAAGATTAGAAAGTTTATTGTTCAAGTATTCAATTTCTTTTGTTGCCCTTGCATCATTTTGTAACATGGCAAGTCTCAAAGGGTTAAAATTTCCATCTACCAGCACAACAGCAGGTACCATTCCAGCAACTGATATAGCGGCAATCGAGTCAGAATTAACTTTAGAAGTTGAAATCAAATTAGAAACAGTTAACTTAACGCCGCTCCACCATTGATTGGTATCAGCTTCAGCCCAGCCAGGATTATTCGAATGTAGATCTACCGCTGAATCGGCAGTGGCTAAAATTTTTCCACTTTCATCAATCAAAGTTGCCTTGACTCCAGAGGAGCCAAGGTCAATTCCGATTAGATTTTTACTTGACAATTTAAGCACTTCTCGCATTGTCAATAAATTTCTTCGCGCGATTAGGATCTACTGGATTCCAGGTGTATCCGTCAACTTTTAGATAACTTCCGACAATGCAACCATCTGCATATTTTAAGTAGTCTGCAATTGTCTCAGCTTTTGCTCCGGTATTAAGAAGAACTGGAACATTTTTATCAACTGCTTCCCGCACTTGAGCAAGAGTGCTAATTTCTGGTTCTGAACCAGCCATGGGTCCAGAAACTAGAATTACATCAGCCAAACTTGATACAACTGTTGATTGAGCCATTTGCGCGGGCGTTCTTGTACCAATAGGTGAAGCAAATTCTGGGGTGATGTTCATGAATATTGCTAAATCATCACGGGAGAAATTTCTCCTATTTCGAAGAATTGTCGCCGCATCTGTATTCCACAATCCCATATCTGATTCCCAAACACCGGTCACAACTTCTCGCATGAAATAGGCATCAGTTGCTACTGCAATTGCCAGCGCACAATTTGCGTCCCATAAGAAATCGACTCCATATGGCCGATCAGTCGGTTTACATTCAGTTACGACTCGAGCCATTACTGCAGAAGCTTCTAAGCCTGCCTTTAATTGATAAGGGCGGTCTCCTTCATTGCAAAACATGATTGCGTCAAAACCAGCATTTAATAAATGTTCTGTATCCCTTTTTACATGGTCAACTAAACCTTGCACTCCAAGTTTTTCGTCATAAAGAGGAGTTCCAGGCAGTGGCGGAACGTGAGCCATTGCAATTAATGGTTTTTTTGCTTTTGGAAATATCTTTTTGAATTTATCTGACATTATTTCTCCTCTGTTTTTTTATTTTGTTCTACGTGGATTACATCTACACCCAGTTTTTCTAACTCTCTAACTACTGGATTATTTGGTTCAGCATCTGTGATCAATACATCTATCTGATCAGCTGATGCAACAGAAGCAAACGCAACTTGGCCTAACTTGCTTGCGTCTGCTAAAACAACACATCTCCTGGATGCCTTTATTGCTGCTTGCTTAACTTGTGCATCTTCAAGGTTAAATTCAGTTAATCCGTTTTCGGCTGAAATTCCACCTACACCAAGAAAAACAGTGTCACAGTTGAAACTCGACAATGTATTCTCAGCAGTATTTCCAATCATGCTCATTTCACCGGTCCTAAGGACTCCACCAGTAACTATTGTTCTTATCTCAGGTTTTGTAGAGAGCTCTGATGCGATTTGAAGCGAACTCGTAATTGCTGTGAATTTTAAATTACGAGTAAGGGCCTTAGCTAATTCAAGTGTTGTAGTACCCACATCGATAATTACTGTTTCATTTTCGTGAATTAAATCCGCTGCAGCTCGGCCAATATTTTCTTTAACTCTGTTTGCCGTCCCAGCTCTTAAAGCGATAGGAGGTTCAAATGAACGTCCAAGTGATGAAATAGCACCGCCTCTTACGCGTCTTGCTAGTCCTTCCATTTCCAGAAACTCAAGATCTCTTCTAATAGTCATTGAAGAGGTTCCGAACTCTTGGACTAAATCACCAATAATCACCTCGCCCGAATTCTTTAGTTTGGTGAGGATTGCTCGACGACGTAGATCTGAGGACATATATGCAAATTACTGCTTAGGTGGTTGAAAAGCAATAAGAAGGTGTTACTTTCTGTTCATTTGTAACATTTAGGTAACAAGTGACTATATATATATGTGGAGATAGACCGAAAAGTTTCTATTTTCTTAACAAAACTGGTTCTTTTAAAGCACCCAAAGATGAAGCTGAATCTTCAGCTGCCTGCATTACCGCCACCACATCACGAGACTGTTGAGCAGTCACACTCATTGGGGTTTTGTTCAACAAGTAATTAACCAAACTTTGATGGAAACTAAAAGGTGTTGGTTTGATGTTTTCCACAGCTTGTTTTTTTCCATCTGGGTGGAA
Organism: Actinomycetota bacterium; assembly: GCA_026393095.1. Lineage (GTDB taxonomy): Bacteria > Actinomycetota > Actinomycetes > S36-B12 > UBA5976 > ATZT02. The sequence continues at coordinate 19,249 of JAPLAV010000008.1, forward strand.
AAGATAAATAATGGCGGGAAGATCTGTCACAGTTTCACTTGAGTGATCCCATTCACCCACAATTGAGCCTTTGGTTCCTAACACAAAGTATTTTGGTTTTCTAGCTGCTGCTAAATCAGAATTAGTAAATACTGCTTGGACGCCATCGTTAAACGTTAAAGTCACTTGGGAGTGATCAGCATTGGTGACATGATCCCAAACTCTTTTCTGGTTTAACCCAGAAACTGACTTTAGGGGAGCAGAAATTACTGACATTATTTGATCAAGGAAGTGACTTCCCCAATCAAAGATTGCACCCCCTGATACATCTTTATCTGAATGCCAATAAGAACAAGGCTTGGAATAACCTCCCACAAAAGTTTCAAAGTAGAAAACTTCTCCTATTGAGCCTTTTTCTATTAAGTCTTTAATAGTTAAGAAGTCAGAGTCATATCGACGGTTTTGATAAACCACTAGCAGTAAATCTTTTGCTTTAGCTAAGGCAATTAGTTCATCACATTCCCCAGTAGTTAGCGCCATTGGTTTTTCTAGGACAACATTGAGATTTGCATTCAAAGCTTTTTTTGCCCACAGGTAATGACTATTTGGTGGGGTAGAAATAACTACTAAATCAATATCTCCTGATGCAATCATAAGATCCGCATCAGTAAAAGTTTTGGCATCAGGAGATATTGCTAAAGCAACTTTTAATCTCTCAGGATTTGTGTCACAAACTGCTGCTAAAGATAAACCAGGAGTGGCTTTAATTGCCATGTTGTGTTCATCGCCAATTGCTCCATAGGCAAGAAGGCCTACTCTGATATTTGCTTGGGACAAGGGAGTTTTCTCCTAAATTAATCTAACAACCCCTGAAGTTTACCCATAGTTCAAAATATCCACACCTTTTACAAAAGGCATAAAGAGGGTTTTGTGTTTACAATAAACAGAGAAATAAGGATTTTCCCCTCTATAAACGAAACGAGTAAAGATTCAATATGAATGAAGAAACACTAATCAATATGTGGAACGCCAAGAGAAAAGGCATTGCTCATTCTCAAATAGTTTCAGTGATCATGATTGCAACAGTGGTAGCTCTAGTTGCAACTGGTCAATTTGCAACTGCATCAGATGAGATCAAGCTAATGGCATTGGCAGCAGTTGGTACAACTGGGATTTTGTCATTGATTTCCCAATTAGCAATCATCAGAGAAGCAAGCATGATCGTGAAGGATTTAGCAAAAGCTAAAACCAACACCGGCAAAATCATTGCTGCATCTGGTTTCTACTTGCAACTAACCCAAGTAGTCATGGTGCTCTTTGGACTTGGCCTATTTGCCCTTATATTTAGCGCAATCTGGTAAGAAAAAGAATCTAGTAGAAAAGGCAAATGAGATGGAAATTGTAATACTTATTGCAGTATTAGTTGTTGTCTCATTTGCCTTTCTATTCGTTTTTAGAAAGCAAAATAAAGAACTAAAAGGATTACGAAAAGTAAGTGGTCGTGGGGGAGATTTTCAAGAATAGTTAATATTCTTGAGTTTTACTTGAAATAAATTAAGCTTTAAGTCACAATTACTAGATGGCCACATTATTAGTTAAAGATATTCCTTATGATTTATACCTTGCATTCTCAAAACTTGCTGCCCAAAAGGGGCTCACCCTTGAAGAAGCTGTTATTGAATTACTTACAGAAAGTGCAAATAAAGACAAAGAATTAGAGAAGATTAAGAGATCCTTATTGCCAAAAATCAAGGCCGAAACAATTGTCAGCGCTATTAAAGCTGGAAGAGTCTCGGACTAAAGTCCAAGTTCTTTCTTGACTTTGTCCCAGGAAATAGTGTTGGTTGAGTCTTTCTCAAAAACCTTGATGCTTTGTAAATCTTGTGCATTCTCAAAGGTCTGCATGATTGATTCTTCATGCTCTACAAGTATTTTTGCCAAAGCTAATTCGATTAGAGAAGTAGTTTTCATAGCCTGCCCCAGTGATTCCTAAAGTGTGTCCAGCTTTTGACCTAGCCCTAAAAATGTTTGTTGAAGGACTTGACAAAAGGATGGTTAGATATCATAATGATATCATGAGTGATTTGTTAACAAGAAATGTTTCGCCAAAGCTTCACGAGAAAATCAAGAAACTTGCTTCTAAAAAAGGAGTTTCGGTTCAACAACTGACTGTTAAAGCACTTGAAGATTTAGTTCAGGCTTCGGAAATTGAAGAACGCTTAGAGCAAATCAACAATCGTTTAGGCATTTCTATTGATCCAGCAGAAATTTCTGAAATCATCAAAGAAGAGCGAAGCAAAAGGCCCTAGTTGAAAATTGTTGCTGATGCTTCTGCTCTTGTTGATTTTCTAATAGGGAATATGTCATCTTCGCTAGATAGAAAAGAATTTCATAAAAGCTTGATATATGCGCCAGATTTGATCATAAATGAAGCCATCTCTGCCTTAACTAGATTATGGAGGAATGGAACAATTCCAAATAGTTTGTACCGCGAAACACTTGAAGATTTAACAACAATTCCTACAAAAATTATTTCTAGTCGATCTTTGATTAAGTCGATGCCACCTAAATTAGGTCACATTTCTGCATACGATGCAGCCTATGTTTGTTTAGCAGAGAACTTACAAATCCCTTTTTATACAACTGATGTAAAATTATCTAAAGCTGCGCAAAAATATTGCCAGGTTAATTTGATTAAAAGAAAAATTGACTACTAACTAACCTTCGATTAATCCTTCAGGGGTTCCATGAACTCCGGCAATATCACCAGGTGTTCCATCAGGTCTAATCTTTTTACTCCAGTTAGGTGGAATGATTCCTAGTTTTCCTTTTTGGAAATCTTCAAACGCTTGCAAGACTTCTGTTTTGGTGTTCATCACAAAAGGTCCCATCCAAGCAACAGGTTCATTAATTGGTAGACCTCCCAGAATTAACACATCCATTTCAGGAGATCTTGATTCTTGAGTTTTATCAGCTCTTACTACTAAAACTTCACCATCTTTTAATACTGCTAATTGACCCATTTGCACAGGTTGTCTTTCATCTCCTACAGATCCAAAACCATTAAGAGTGTAAATAAGAGAGTTGTATTCCTTTTTCCAAGGAAGTCTTAATTCACTTCCTGGTTGCAATGTGGCATGAACAATTGTGATTGGAGTTTGAGTAGAACCTGGTCCTTTATGACCATCAATTTCTCCGGCAATAATTCTGATTAAAACTCCACCATCACTAGGGGTGGCAAGAGCTACATCTTTGGCTCTTAAGTCTTGGTATTTTGGTGGACTCCATTTTTTAGCCTTTGGAAGATTTACCCACAATTGAAAACCATGAAATAAACCACCTGAAACTACTAAATGCTCTGGCGGAGTTTCAATATGTAAAATTCCTGAACCTGCAGTCATCCATTGAGTGTCACCATTACTGATTGTTCCGCCGCCACCGTGATTGTCGTAATGATCAAAAATTCCATCAATGATGTAGGTAACTGTTTCAAAACCACGATGTGGATGCCAAGGAGTTCCCTTTGGTTCTCCTGGAGAATATTCAACTTCACCCATTTGATCTAAATGAATAAATGGATCAAGATCTGTCATAACAACACCTTGGAAAGCTCTTCTTACTGGAAAACCTTCACCTTCATAACCTTGTGGAGCTGTTGTTACTTTCACAACTTTTCTAGCTGATGCACTTGGGCGAGGGAAAATACGAGGAAGAACAGTAATGTCACTAACACTTATTGCTGGCATTTTTACAACCCCCGATATTTCAGCTAACGAAATGCAAAATCAACTTATTTCTAATAGTAGTTTTAGGGCAAAATTTCAGCAACTTGATGGAACAACTAGAGAAGATTTAGCAAGCAATTAGCCAGGTTTTTGCTTTTAGTCGTCTTTTCTTCTTCTAACAAGACCATAGAAACGATCACGGTAGCTAACTCCAATTAGTAACATCATCACAGCGAGAACGAAAAACATCCAGTAAACGGCATTTAAAGCTCTGTCCACAGGATTTACGTCAATCAGATTGGTCTTTGGCAAAGCTATTTCTGGGTTAATTTCTGGAACGATTTCTTCTGTATTATTTGAAGACACTTCTGGTTCATCAAATGGATTTGTAACTATTTTGTTTACAGGTTTTTTCACCTTGATTTTTGTAATAGGTTTAGCAGTTGCAGTAATTGTTGGAGATGAAGAGGAATCACCACTATCCGTTGGTGGAACAGCGATGGTAGGCGTTCCTGAAATTGAATTTGAAGCTGAAGAATCATTAATTGAGTTAACAGCTTTTATTGTTACTGGATAAGTGGTGTCATTAGTTAAACCAGTAATAACTAAAGGAGAAGTTGTAACTGCTGGGGAAAAGGCTGTGTAGGTAGATCCATCAATTGAGTATTTGTAATTAGTTATTGCTGAACCACCATTAGAGGATGCAGTGAAGTTAACACTTAGTTGGGCATTTCCTGCAGTAATTGAATTTATAACAGGGGCACTTGGTGCAACTGCAGAAATAGCTGTTGTTGCAGTAGACAAAGTCTGAGATGAAGATCCAGCAGCGTTAGTTGCAATTACTCCAACTTTAATGAATTTAGAAACATCATCAGAAGTTAAAACATAAGTGGAAGTGTTTGCACCAGAAATATCTGTGTAACTTCCAGAGGAAGTATCAGCTCTTTTCCATTGATAGGCATAACTTGTAGGAGTTCCACTCCAAGTTCCAGTTGAAGAAGTTAAAGTTTGCCCAACAGATTTGGTACCAGTAATAGAAGGTGCAACAGAATTAGTTGGAGCCGAAACTACCGTTGTGGTAGTAATCTTTAGATTTTTCATATAACCGCGAGAAAACCAAGATGGACCTAAGGGATGTCTCATCACGGTGAAATCACCATTGGAATATCCACCAGATGTTGTGAATTTTCTATTGCCATTTATTTCAGAAGTACCACTTAAAGCACCGGCGGTTTTGTATGCAAGTGATTGTTGAACTCCGTCTAACCATATTTCTTGGAGTGTGTAGCTTTCCGAACCTCTAAACATAACAAATTTATATTGATGAAAACTTGTCATATCGGGAACGGTAATTCCGTAAAGTTCACTATTGAATGTGTTAAAACCTATGAAATTCGAATGATGATAAATGTTATATGGAACATATGAACTTGAATTAGTTCCAAAACCTAAGATCATGGCACCTGATGCATTATCAACAATTCCAGTGTCAACAAGTTTTAGATTCATTTCAATAACTACCTTTTTCATATCGGTAGTCGTACCTAAATTTCCTGTTAAGTAAGAAGCAGAGTTGTTAAAGAAAAAACCATCAGAACTTGAAGTCAAACCGTTGAAGATGGTTAGATTGCCTAATTTCCCAACCGCAGTATTCGTCAAAGTTGAACCAGAAACCTTCGTTGCATCTGTCATATCAACATCAACAACTATTGCTTCTGCATCAGCTGCTGAAGCAGGAGAAGAAACAAAAGATAGCAGAAAAGCGAACAGGACGATTCTTGCAAAAAACTTATACAATTAATTTTGTCCTAATCAAATATGGTTTTCAGTCAGAATTAAAAACACTGCAATAAACAGCCCTCTGCATGAAAGTCTATAAATAATCTACTATTTTGTTTTTACCTCTATTTACTCGGAGAGGTGAGTCACCACTTATCAATATTTACCTATAGGTTCGATATACAGAAAAGCGAATATTGACTGACTGGCGCTCTCTATATTTATATCTAGTTTGCTTGATCTGCATCATCACCATAATTTTCACAACCTTTTCCCTGGTGGATAACATCATGAGATTGGTTTACCCAGCTCCTGCCTACATAGATCCTTATATGAGTCAACCGGTGAAAGTAAACATCGATTTGTTAAATGAACAACAAGCTCAAACAGAATTTAGAAACGGTATTACTGGGCTTGTGGGAAATGTGAGTGCTTATCTATTAGTCATTCCATTGTTTATTTTCCATTGGAGACTTGCTAACAAGAAAACAACTTCAAGAAAAAGATAGAAAATCTAAGGCCAAATGAAAAGCGGGTGTTTGCTAAAAATGCAAACACCCGCTTTACTTATTTAATTGATTAAAACTTTTCTGCTTTGCCACCAAAGCGGTTATTGCCTGTGTCTCCAGGTGTTGCTAGAAGATAAATATTAAATAGTGGAATTAATACATACCAACCAGCTTTGTTTCGATCATGCATTCTTCTTACACCAACTCCTAAAAGAGGAAGTAAGAATGCAAGATTAAATATTGAACCTAAAGCATCTGATATCAAATTGAGTATGTTTATTCCTGCCAAGAAGAAGATCAAGAAATACCAGAATTCACTGCGGGATGCTCGGCCTTGAAAAACAGCATAGTTTTGTAAACACTTTTGTACAGCTTTAGTTGCTGGGGTGATGAAGTTATTCAATTTATTTATTCTCCTTGGTTTTGCTTCTATTTTAGGCCATAGAACTGATTTGTTTGCTTAAGAGAGAGGTTAATTGGTAGAAAAAACAAATATCTAAAGTGCGAAACCGGGACTACCCGCCAAACTACGGAGGGCGCCCGGTTCACTTCTAAACAACAGGATGTTTAGCAATTCTAAATATTAGTTGTGATTAGTTTTGTTTTGCAAATCAGTTAAGCCAAAAGGATTATCAGTTAAGCCAAAAGGATTACAAATCGTATCTTATAAAGCGCGAAATCGGGACTACCCGCTATCTTGCGCTGGGTGCCCGGTTCACTTCTAAACAACAGGATGTTTAGCAATTATAAATATTAGTTGTGATTAGTTTTGTTTTGCAAATCTTTTAAGCCAAAAGAATTACAAATCGTGTCTATTAAAGCGCGAAACCGGGTCTACCCACATGTTCGGCGGGTGCCCGGTTCACTTCTAAACAACAGGATGTTTAGCTAAATCTAAATATATACACAGGTTAACCTAAAGTCAATAATTGTGGATAACTTTAATTAACTTTATTGAAATCATTTATCTTAATTGAGTGGCTAATAACATATTCATCGATGAATCGATTCGTAAGTCTTACCTAATATCCATAGTAGAAATTAGTGACATTAACGTTGCATCAACTCGCAGAAATATTCAAAAGCTTGGTTCAGAATTACAAAGTAAAATTCATATGAACAGGGCAAACAGAGGGTTAAAATCGCGAATTCTTAAAGAAGTTTTACCCTATGACCTCGAAGTAGTGATAGTTGAAGATCTGAACTTCAAATTTCGTAAATCACTTTCCAGACAGATCTGCCTACGTGCTGCTTTTGAATATGCATCCACACGAAACATAGATCGAATAGTCTTGGACAAGAGTAACTCTCAGAAAAAAGATTCAATTACCTATCAAAAATCATCGCGCAAATTTCCCACACTGCCAGAAAATTTGCACCACATAGCTTCAAGGCAAGAACCCTTATTGTGGCTGCCAGACATATTTGCCTGGAGTTATGGGGCAGGGGGAATTTGGAGGCAAAGTATTGATGAGAAGATTTCTTTCATTAAAAGGGTGTAACTAGTCAATATTTTATGCTCAGTTGCATTCATTTGCTAAGGTTCGACTTGTGTCTAACGCCGAATCCAATTCAAATACAAATTTTGATTCCAAGATATTTGGTGATCTTTTAGTAAATAACAAGAACTTTGTCGAAAACTTTGAGCACGAAGAACTAACAGGAACTGCTAAAGAAGGTTTAGCAATTATTACTTGCATGGATTCAAGAATTTCACCTTTGGCCGTTGTGGGCATGAAACCAGGGGATGCCAAGATTTTAAGAAATGCTGGCGCAAGAGTTACTGATGACGTTTTAAGAACCTTAGTTCTTGCCAGCTACTTATTAGGTGTGAAAAGAATTTTGGTTATGCCCCACACAGATTGTCGAATGGCTAATGGGGATGAAGCAGATATTCATAATGAGATCAATGCCCAATACGGGATTGATACTTCTTCCATTGAGTTTAAAACTGTGAAAGATCAGAAAAAAGCATTATTAGAAGATTTACACAAAATTCGAAATTTTCCTCTGCTAAATGAAGAAGTGGTTGTTGGTGGGGCTATTTATAACGTGGGAAATGGAAAACTAGAACCCCTCGAAGGCTAAGAACAATCAAGATAAATAGATCTGTGCTTAAATATTAAGTAACTTATGGATCTCTCAATTGCAATAAACAACCTCACCTCGGTGGCGGTTCTTGTTTTTATATTGGGGTTTATCGGAGCTCGATTTAAGAGTGATTTAAGAATCCCTGAATCTATTTATCAACTGATCTCTATTTATTTACTCCTTGGTATTGGGCTTAAAGGAGGCCATGCTTTAAAAGAAGTTTCTTTACAAGAAATAATCAAACCAAGCCTTGCTACTCTTTTGGTTGGATCCTTAATTCCATTTTTGGCTTTTTATATCTTGAAAACTATTAAGTATTTATCTGTTAGCCAACGAGGAGCTTTAGCTGCTCATTATGGATCAACATCCCTGGTTACCTTTTCTGCTGCTGTTTTGTATTTAGAAAACAACAGTATTTTCTTTGAGGGCTACTCCACAGCTTTGTTAACAATAATGGAAGTACCAGGCCTTGTGGTAGGAATTTATTTAGCAAGTCAAAAATATAAAACAAATATTTCTTGGGGAAAAACCTTCCAAGAAATATTGCTTGGTAAAACTGTGTTATTGCTAGTAGGTGGATTATTTGTAGGATTTCTTGCTACAGATAATGGATACCAAAAAGTATCGCCATTCTTTGTTGATCTATTAAATGGATTCCTAGTTTTGTTCCTCTTACAACTTGGATATTTGGCAGGAAATCAATTAAATGAAGTTTTCAAAGCAGGATTTGGTTTAGTACTTTTTGCAATAATTTTTCCAATCTTTGCAGGTTTAATTGGTGCAATTGCAGGATCTCTTGCTGGAATGAGTTATGGCGGAACAGCATTGCTAGCTGTACTTTCAGCAAGTGCTTCCTATATTGCTGCCCCTGCAGCTGTTTCAATTGCTTTGCCAAAAGAAAAATTAGGACTAGCCCTTACTTGCAGTATTGGAATAACTTTTCCATTTAACTTAGTATTTGGTATTCCAATTTATCTAGCAATGGCAAATTTCTTGGTTTTGTAATCCTTTTGGTTTAATTTCCACACAAATTTAAGTTATTAACAATATTAAGTTATCCACAATGTTAATAAAGAAATAACAAAATAGTTAAATAATTTGTCACAATAACTCTTTACATATATTTGTTGGAGAGTTATTATGGAAATGCTTAAAAGAAGTCGAATTTAATGATTTATGATATTAAATTCACGAAGTCGGCAAGAAAGCACAAGATAGGAGTATTACGAGCCTTATATGTGATTTCAAATAATCATCCTTTAAGTTTGGATGATTTAGATGAAATTAGATGGATAGGAGCTGATCAGCGCGGACTGATTTTAGAAGTAAGCGGCTTTGTTGAAGCAGGCGTTTTACACATCATTCATGTGATGCCACATAGATTTAGGAGAAATAAATGAGCAAGGGTAAGAAAAAAGGATTTGCTCCTGGCCTTGGCGAATTTACCTATTCTGAAGAATACATTGATTTAAACAAGGAAGTTCATTTAGATAAATTTGGTAATCGAATTACTGATGAAACTGTGGCACAGAAACTAGCCAGTGCAGATAAGTATTTCCAGGAACTTTATGAAAAAGAAAACAGATTAACTAAATAGTATTTGATTTTTCTTTCAGTAATTGATCTAAATCTTTTAATCTCTTTAAACCATTAACGCCTTGGCTCATCCGAGGATTCTTGGCAAATTTATTTTTATGAGTGTTTAAGAATTTCCAATAACCTGCAGTGAAAGGACAGGCATCTTTGCCAACTCTGACATCTGGTTTATATACACATCCTCCACAAAAGTTACTCATTTTGTTTATGTAGCTGCCACCACTTGTATAAGGCTTGGTGGACATTTTTCCACCATCTGCATATTGACTCATACCAATAACATTTGCTGCCATTACCCAAGGATGACCATCAATAAATAGACGATCAAACCAATCAACTAATGCTTGAGGATTTATTCCTTGTTGCATGCACCAATTGCCTAACATCATCAGTCTTTGAATGTGGTGCACCCAGGCTCTTTGTTCTAAATCTGAAACTACTGTTTTTAAGCAATTTGCTTTAACATTTTTAGTATCAAGGTTTTCTAACCAATCAGGTAATTTGTTATTTGCCTTTAAATAGTTATTTTCTTTGGTGTAATTTTCACCAAATAACCAATACAAATGCCATACATAATCTCGCCAGCCCATGATTTGTCTGATGAATCCTTCAACAGAAGCAATCGGAGCACCATTTTTGTGTTCTTTCTCTACTGCTCTAATTAGTTTCATGGGATCAAGCAGACCAATATTTAATGGAGCAGACATTAAAGAATGGGCCATATGCCAATCATTTGTTAATGAAGCATCTTCCATGGGACCAAAGGCATTAAGTCTTGTTTCAATAAAGTTTTTAAACACTTTGTTAGCTTCTGCTTCAGTTGCTGCAAATTCGCGGACGTCATCTTTGCCAATAAATACATAGCCTTGTTTTTCTAGGTCATTGATTTTCTTTCGAGCAATTTTGTCTATTTCATCTTCTGTTGGGTAATAAGCTTTTTTTAGATCTAATTTGGTCTGATTCTTTGGTGGAGATTGACGGTTATCGGCATCAAAATTCCAAGCACCACCAATTGGTTCATCATGGGCATCAACTAATACTGAATGCAAAACTCTTGCGTGACGATAGAAATCCTCCAGGCGAAGTCTTTTATCTTTTCTAGGTTCAAACCACTTGGCAAAGTCTTTTTCACTGGTCACAAAACCACGGGAGGGAAGTTTTTCAAAGTTATCTTTATTCATGAAAGCTTTTCGATTAGCAAAACTAGTTGGAGCTATGACTGAAGCTTTTTCTTTGAAGTTGGTGGCAAAATCAAGAACTGATTCACATTCAACTATTCGACACCGAGAGCCTAATTCTTCTTTTTTATGCAATATCGCACTTAACCACCATTGAGCTTTTGCTCTGTGCATCTTTCTTTTCCACAAGTCTTGCAGTGGAACCAGAATAATTATTTGGCCATCATGATCATCATGGAAATGAGAACCTAATTGGTCGGGTAGAAGAATTCTTATATTTGCCATCTTGAATCACATCTTAAAGCAAAATTAACAAACTTGCATTAACAAAAGTAATCCTTTTGTTTAATAGATAAGTTATCCACAATTGTTAGTTTTCCACATCTTATAAATTTGACCTAAAAAAGAATTCTATTTCTGTCAATATAAAAGGAACGGCCCCACGAGGGGGCCGTTATGCAAGGGATTATTCATCCCAAGCAGGTATGGAAAAATACTATCATAAGGATTTCTTGAAAACAATAGCTACACAAAAAGTTGCTGTAATTGTTGATGGTATGAATATTTTTCATTCAATCAAACAAAATGTAGGTCAAGAATATCTCAATTTAGATGTCTTAAAATTATGTCAAAAATTTATTAAAGGCAATGAAGTTATATTTCAAATTGATTTATTTGCTGCTTTGTTTATGGGTGACTCTAGAATTGCTCAGATCCAACGAGACTTTATTCGTAAGAACTCACTTACTGATCAAATAAATGTTCATTTAGGTATATTCAGGGAAAGAACCATTGAATGCAAGATTTGCAATAACAAACTTGTATATTACCAAGAGAAATATACTGATGTGAATATTGCACTGGCAATATCAAAATATAGTATTGAGGAATCAGTAAACAAGATTTATTTAATTTCCGCAGATGACGATTTCAAGCCAGCCATTAATGCTTTTAAGTCTGTTGCTCAAGGCAAACAGATTGTTAAAGTTCTCCCACCAGGCAGATTTAATCCCTCAGGGGGGCGGTTCATTAATTTGAATAAATCGATTATCAAAAATTCACAATTTAATGATTCAAGTGTTGCATTGCCCAGGCATACATCGCAATAGCACCAGCAGCTGAGGCATTCATTGATCTTGTTGATCCATATTGTCTAATCGCATAAGTCACTTCACACATTGCAATTGCTGCATCGGATAATCCTGGTCCTTCTTGACCAAAAAGTAATGCACAAGGATTAGGTAAAATGGCAGTTTCTAATTCTTTAGAACCTTCAACGTTATCAATACCAATGATGGGCACATTGTTTTCTTTAGCCCAGTTAGCAAAATCTTGTGGAGTGGGATGGTGATGCAGATGCAGATATTTATCAGTCACCATGGCACCTCGTTTATTCCAATCACGTTTGCCAATGATGTGAACACCATCAGCATTAAAGGCATTAGCAGTTCTGACGATTGAACCAATATTTAAATCATGTTGCCAATTCTCAATTGCAATGTGTAAAGGATGGCGTCTTTTATCTAATTCTTTAACAATTGCTGCCACTGACCAATAGCGATATTGATCTAAAATATTTCGCTTGTCGCCTTTTTCTAAATATTCAGGATCGTATTGTTCCCCAGTTGGCCAAGGCAAAGGGTGAGGACCAACGCCAACAACTGGATAAAATTCACCAGCTTGAACTTCGGTTCGATCCCCAAGATCTGGTCTGTTAACTAAGTATTCGTCGCTATCCATTAATGACTATTTAACTGCTTCACTAATTGCTTTGGTGTGAAGAGGAGTAGATCCACAACAAGAACCAATCACATTAACGCCAAAAGATTTCATTTCTTGGGCGTACTTAGCCATTTCTTCAGGGGTGCCATCATAAATAAATTCATCTCCATGAAGTTTTGGTAAACCTGCATTTGATTGAGTCATGATGAATGTGCCAGGTTGTCTAGCCGAAGTTAATTCTTGAGCAATGATTTTCATTTCGTCAGTGCCACGACCACAGTTTGCTCCAATTAGTCTTACTCCCAGTGCAGAAATGGTTTTCACAGCCATTTCAGGTTTTACACCCATCATGGTTCTTAAATTGGTGTCGAAAGAAAAAGTAACAGCAATTGGTAAACCTGGGGCTACTTCTTGTGCTGCTTTTACAGCAGCTTCTACTTCACTTAAATCACTCATGGTTTCAATTAAAATTCCATCAACTCCACCTGCAACTAAACCTTTGATTTGTTCAGCAAATATTTCTTTGGCAGAGTCAATTGTTAGTGTGCCCATAGGTTCCATTAGTTCACCACTTGGACCAATGTCACCCATCACAAAACAATTTGGATATTTACTGGCTACTTTTTTAGCTAATTCTGCAGCTGCTTTGTTTAGTTCAAATACTCGCTCTTCTAATTGATGCATTTGTAATCTTGGTTTTGTGCCACCAAAAGTATTAGTGGTTAAAAGATTGGCACCATTCTTGGCATATTGATCAAGAATGTCTGCAACTTTGTCAGGATGTTCTACGTTCCATAATTCAGGTGCACCACCATCGGTCAAACCTGCATCTTGCAACATGGTGCCCATGGCACCATCACTTATTAAAGTTTGACCTTGATCTAATAATTCATAAATGTTTGACATATTTTTTCTCCGCGTAACTAGATAATTAGTTTTGTTTTGGTCCTAATTCATCAAGCACTGCAGCGAGGCGAGCCTCGGAGAAATCATTCTCTATTCCAGCAACAACTTGTTCCACAATTGTAGCCGGATCTCCTTCTATTGAAATCCATTCAGATCGTGTCCAACCATCCATGTATGAATCAGCATCTGATTCACCCAGTCTCATTGCTGCTTCATCTATTGCTTCTTGAAATCTCATCGGCAATTGTGATTTAACAGTTTTGTCACCTTCACGGGCTACCACCATTGAAGGAATTACTCGCCAACTTGTTATTTGATATTCAGTCATTTAAACATTATCCACTGAATTGGCAATAATTGCATCATGAATGAATTGAGCTAATCCTTGAGCATGTTTCTCATAATTTTCTTTAAATCTTTCATCCATTACATACATCAAAGCAAGATTTGAATGAATTTCATAGGTGCAGTCATAAAACCATTTAGTTATGTGTTGGCGATGAGCTTCTGCTGCTTCTTTAGCGTCTGCACTTTCAGGTGAGGTTTCTTTTTTCATCAAATTCTTAAATGTTTGCACAATGAAATCTGATTCCAGATTCATTTGGGCAAAGTCTTCTTCGGTGTAATTAGCGGTCTTTTTGGCTGATTGTTTATAAGCATCAGTATTTCCCCAACGAGATTTAACTTCCTCATTGTGAATGTCTGGATCAAAGGATCCAAAGACTTCGTGTTTTTCTTCAGGAGTCAGAGCAGTTGACATATTTAAAGTATACAAAGAACTCTTGAGTAGAGTTAAACCATGAACTTTAAGACCAGAAGATTAGTCACATTACTTGTGTTATTTGGACTAGTTATCGCCGTCTTAATTCAAGCTCTCTAGAAAGTTTCCCATGTGCCATGGGAAGTAATAACTCATAAGCATCCATTTTCAAGGCATCAGCTATTGCCCACAAAATATCCATTGAAGGGGAGAGATGGCCATTTTCAATTCTAGAAACAGATTTACGATCAATTTCTGCTATTTGGGCTAACTTTTCTTGACTTAAATTTGCTTTCAATCTTAAAGACTTAATACATGAACCAAAAGCTAATCTTCGATGCTTAATTTCGGTATCCAATAAAGTCATGTGGCAAATTTTACTCGCAGTATTTAATTGGGCAAATAAAAATTTGGACAATTTATGGTCAATAAATAGTAAAAATAGACTAGAGGTGTTCCACAATCCAATCAACACAATTTGTTAAGGCTTGAATATCACTTAATTCAACTGAAGGAAATGCCCCAATTCTTATTTGATTTTTGCCAATTTTCTTATATGAATCTGTGTCAACAATTCCATTAGCTCTTAATATTGCTGAAATATCATTGGCATCAATTGAGTCAATAAAATTAATAGCAGCAACCACAGTTGATCTAAGTTCTGTCTTTTCCACAAAGGGATAAGTGAAATCTCTATTGTCTGCCCAGTCATATAAATAATCAGTGGATTGCTTTGACTTATTACTTGACCAAGCAAGGCCACCTTGTTGGTTAAACCAGGAAACTTGATTTTCAAACATGTGAATTGTTGCTAAAGATGGGGTGTTGTAAGTCTGTTGCAAACGAGAGTTTTCTAAAGCAATTGATAAATCCAAAAACGGAGGAATCCATCTTTTAGTTGATTTGATTTCACTAATTCTTTCAATTGCTGCAGGACTCATTAGTGCTGTAAAGAATCCTCCATCAGAGCCAAAAGATTTTTGGGGAGCAAAATAGTAAACATCAAATTCTTTGGGATCAACCATTGATCCACCAGCAGCTGAAGTGGCATCAACTAAATGTAAACCATTTGCTTTTGGTCTTTTAACTTCTTTCATCACACCAGTACTGGTTTCATTGTGAGCTGTGGCATAAACATCAAATGAATCATTTGGTTGGTAATCCGGAGCATCACCCGGTTCAGACTTAATGATTTCAATATTTTTTAGAAACGGTGCATTTTGTGCGGCAAGAGCAAACTTATTTGAGAATTCACCAAAGGATAAGAATTGAGCATTTTCTTTTATCAGGCCAAATATTGCTGCATCCCAAAAAGCAGTAGCGCCACCATTTCCAATTACGACTTCATAACCAGTGGGTAAATTAAATAATTGAGTTAAACCTTCTCTTAAAGATTGAACAACATCTCGAACCGTTTTTTGTCTGTGAGATGTTCCTAAATAACCAGGATTTGATGCAACTAAAGCAGCTAATTGCGTTGCTCTTATTTTGGAAGGACCAGAACCAAAGCGTGCATCATGGGGTTTTAGATTTTCAGGAATTACTAGATGAGGAATTTCTTTGCCCATATTTAATATGAAGGAGTTATTTTATCTGAAAAACCTGCAACAGTATCTGCTGCACGAGGACCTTTACCAATGTAATTGGCTGAAGGTCTAACAAGTTTGCCAGTGTTTTTTTGTTCTAAAATGTGAGCTGACCATCCAGCAAGACGTGCACAAGTAAACATGGAAGTAAACATGTGAGCTGGAACTTGAGCGTAATCCAAAACAATAGCAGCCCAGAATTCAACGTTTGTTTCTAATACTCGTTCTGGATGTCTTTCATGTAATTCTTTCAATGCAGCTTTTTCTAGAGCTTCTGCAATTTCATAACGAGGAGCATTTAATTCTTTAGCTGTTCTTCTTAAAACCTTGGCTCTTGGATCTTGTGCTCTATAAACTCGATGACCAAAACCCATCAATCTTTCTTTAGAATCTAATAAATTCTTAATATAAGTAGTTGGATCAATTCCTTTTTCAATATCTTCAATCATGTGCAGCACTCGACTTGGTGCTCCACCATGAAGTGGACCACTCATGGCACCAATTGCACCTGAAATTGCTGCTGCTACATCTGCTCCAGTTGAAGCAATAACGCGTGCTGTGAAAGTTGAAGCATTCATGCCATGTTCTGCTGCTGAAACAAAATAAGCATCAACGGCCTTAATGTGTTTTGGATCTGGTTCTCCGCGCCATCTCTTCATAAATCTTTCAACGGCAGTTTTTGAATTTGTGATGTGTTCTTCGCTAACAGGTGTTTGTTCACCACGAGCAGATTGTGCAACATACATTAAAGTTGCAGCTGTTGTTCTTGCTAAATCTTCTCTAATTTGAACATGATCAATATCTAACATTGGTTTTAATTTCCAACGAGCAGCAAGTTGTGCCACAGCACTTTGAACATCTACTCGAGTATCACCAGTTCTAAAAGGAATTTGGTGCACATCAGGAATTGGTAAGCCTGGAGAAAAATTATCGTCAACTAACAATCCCCAAACGGGACCAAATGAAACTCGACCAACTAAATCTTCAATATCGACACCGCGATATCTAAGTGCTCCACCTTCACGATCTGGTTCAGCAATAGTTGTTTCAAACGCAACAATTCCTTCTAGACCGGGAACGAAATCTGGCATTTCACACCTTCTCTTTGAGGAGTTGCACTATCTCTATCTTTGCCTAAAGCATTCAACATGGTGGAATCGGGATATGTCTGATTCCACACAATGGTTTGAATCTTTAAGAGTCTCCTATGAACAAGGAGAACTAAACGAGGCTGACATAACCCACAACCCACTAGATCAGTTCAACAACTGGTTGCAAGAAGCAATTAAAAACGAAGTTCCTGAACCAAATGCCATGGTGCTAGCAACTGTTAATAAAGATGGCCAACCTGGTGCTCGCAATGTTTTATTAAAATCAGCTGATGACAATGGTTTCATCTTTTTCACCAATAAGAATTCCGATAAAGCATCTGATTTAAAACAGAACCCTCATTGCACGCTTTTATTTTCTTGGTTAAGCCAACATCGTCAAGTAATAGTTAAAGGAAAAGCTCAAGAAATCAGCAGAGAAGAATCAAATACTTATTTTCAAACTAGACCATACGGTTCAAGAATTAGTGCTTGGGTCAGTGAACAATCACAAGTAATTAAAAACCGAGAAGAATTAGAAATAAAAGTTAAAGAATTTATGGATAAGTATCCTGAAAATGTTCCCATGCCAGATTATTGGGGCGGTTATTTAGTAAAACCAGAAAGTATTGAATTCTGGCAAGGAAGACCTTCTAGATTGCACGATCGAATTAGATTTACTAAAAAAGGTAACGCTTGGACTATTGAGAGAATTTCTCCTTAATAACTTTTTCTCCCTTACTTGCTTTATATCTTCTTAAAGTTTCTTCACGTTCTTCACTGTGATCAACCATTCTTTGTGGATAGTCATTGATATAACCATCAGGTTGATCCCACGGTGTGTGAGCTTTTAAACCTTCCAAATGTTTAAGTTCTGGAATAAATTTATGAACGTATTCCGCATTGGGATCAAATTTTTCTGCTTGCATCATTGGATTAAATATTCGGTAATAAGGAGAAGCATCTGTGCCACAACCTGCAGTCCATTGCCAACCATGAGAATTACTTGCAATATCTCCATCAAGCAAATGCTTCATAAACCAATCAGCGCCATGTCTCCAATGAATATGTAAATCTTTAACCAAGAAAGAAGCCACAATCATTCTTACTCTGTTGTGCATCCAACCTGTTTGTTTTAGCTGACGCATTCCAGCATCAACAATAGGAAAACCAGTTTTTCCTTCTTGCCATCTTTTTAATCTTTCGGCAAAGTCTTTTTCTTGATCCCAACCCATTAATTCCCACTTTTGGTCAAGTGATTTGGTTTCACTATCTGGGGCAGTTGCTAGAACCTCGGCATAAAATTCGCGCCAACAGATTTCTTTTCTGAATGTGTCATGATCTTTGGTGTCGTTTAATTCAATCAATATTGTGCGGGGATGAATTTCGCCAAAGCGTAAAGGAATACTTAATTTAGACGTGCCATTTAAGTCAGGTCTATTTCTATTTTCGTCATAGCCATTAATGGCAGATTTAAGGAATTTATCTAATAGATCTAAAGCATTTTTCTCACCAGCTTTAGGGATTTCTATTTCACTATTTACTTTTGGTAAATCTTCACTGGGTAAAGGCATAAACCAAGGTGGAGTCTTCTTAAACTTTTCTGCTGGTTTTCTCCAACCATGCTTTAGCCAAGATCTATAAAAGGGAGTAAAAACCCGGTATGGAGTTCCATCATCTTTAGTAACTCGAAAAGGAGCAACGGCATAAGGAGAACCAGTTCTCACAAGGGGGACATTAATTTTTGCTAATTCTTTTTCAACTTCCACATCTCTTAATCGACCATATGGTTCAAAATCTTCTGAGATATGAACTGATTTTGCATTGCTGGCTTTAACAACTTCAAGCAAAACTTCTTTTGGATTGCCGTAGCGAATTAACAAATTGCCATTCAAAGATTCATTTAAGGACTTAAGAGATGCATTTTGATAAGCCTGTAAAGGAGTTCCAGCTGCATCAAATACTTTTGCGTCGATATTAAATAGTGCAACTACTTGTCCATCACCATCATGAAAAGCTGCTTCAATGGCGGCATTTAATGCAGGATGATCAAGTACTCGCAAATCTCGA
>JAPLAV010000097.1 GCA_026393095.1 Actinomycetota bacterium
GCATCTAGTACTAAAGATCTAATTTCTGGGGCAAGTGCTTTATCAACTTCAGGAGATAGCGCATTAATTCTTATTTCGCCAACTTTTCCAACTAAGGATGCAACTCTTGTGGTTGTTAACCAAGCTTCAGCCAAAATTGCCCAACGCTCTTCCACACTCTTTGTGCGCCAGACATCAAATGCAGGTGTTGGTAACCAAACTTGTTCTTTGTCATCTCCTGCTGCAAGTAAACCTGCAGAGAATGCAATTTCAGAAAGAAGAGATGCAATATTTTCATCTTCATTACAAATCTTTGCGGCAATTGTTAAATCTCTTTGTGCTAATCCACCGTTTCTTAAAACTGCGGGAGGAGTTTCACCCCAATTATCAAGTAATTCTTCAACCAGTTGCACAAATTGTAATCCTGCAGCACCTGCTGCGCGATCTACTTGTATTGGATCTCTTTGAGCTTTAGTTTTAATATCTTTATTGTTTGATAATTCTTCTGGTAAATAACTTGGAGTTCTCATCACTAAAGCAATTTCGCGAGGCAAAGTTAAAGCATCGCGAGCAGTTGCAACTAATACACCATGAGCCATTAAATATTCATGACCATTTTTAGCACTAGTAATTCCTGCATCACGATTAAGTTTGGACAAAGTTATTACTGGAGGTCCCCAAAGTAATTCATTTAAAACTTCGTCAGTTCCTTTAGGACCTTTACTTACAATTTCTTGAATTCTTTCAAACTTTGCAATCGCTGCTAAGTCTGGTCTTTCGTGTAAAAAGCATGGACCAAATCCTGCAGGATGTGGTGCAACTACTTCTTTTAAGACAGGAACAAATCTCATGCCTTCATTTGTGCCCCAAATAATTGCGAGCAAGCGAAGTTTTTCTAAAGCAACTTCAATTCTGTCATTATTATTTAGTACATTTTCTAAATCTTTTTTGGTAAATGGTTCTACTAATACAGAAATAACTTCTGCTACTCCAACAGTCCATGCATCTAATCGATCAAGCACTCTTGTTACAGAAGAATTTGTAGCAGCTCGAGCTGCAAGCTTTGCCATGTCGGTTGGAACAGGATGAACTAAATCTGGGCGTTGAATCAGCATCAAACGCATGGAGTGATCGTCTCTAAGGCGAAGTGCATCCACCAAAGTCCCAGGATCTAGCGCTGGGGCGGCGGAAGAATTTTTCTCAGGTTTTGCTTTGCCCGTTTTTGGCTGAGCAGCAGTTTTTGGAGACATCCGGACAAGTTTACCGAAGTTGAGCAGGTGGGCTTTTGGTCAGCCCAAGTTCAGCATTGGTGTATACGCGGAGTAGACGGGGCAAAATAGGATTCGCTACCCTAGAGGTTACGACTAAAACAGTCGTAAAAATTACTACTTATATAACTTATGGGGTGAGTGTTCGTGCCAACAGGAAAAGTTAAATGGTACGACGTGGAAAAAGGTTTCGGTTTTCTAGAAACTGATGAAGGCGAAGATGTTTTCGTTCACGTAACAGCATTGCCTGATGGAGTTATTCCAAAACCTGGCGCAAGAGTTGAATTTGGTGTTGCTGAAGGTCGTCGTGGCACACAAGCTTTGCAAGTAAAAATATTAGAAGCTCCTCCAAGTTTGACCAAAGCTGGTCGCAAAGATCCTGACGATATGGCTGCAACTTTGGAAGATGTCATCAAATTACTTGATGGTGTTTCAAATCAATTACGTCGTGGACGTTACCCAGATGATTCATCTGCCACAAAAATTGCTGCTGTATTAAGAGCAGTTGCTAACGACCTCGACGCTTAACAAGAAAGCCAAAAAATAAATGGCTAATGCATTAGAAACAAAACTAAGCAATGCCAAGGATGTTGCTCGCAAATTTTTAGTTGAAGAAATCACTGAACAAAGAGTTGGCGAATATTTAGGTTTCGAAGTTGAAGGCGAAAATGTTGCAACTCATAAATTTAAATGTGTTGATAAAGCTTATGTTGGTTGGAACTGGGCAGTAACTCTTGCTGTAGTTGATCAATCAAGTGAAGTAACAGTTAGCGAAATTCTTTTATTACCTGGAGATGGCGCAATTCTTGCTTCTTCTTGGATTCCTTGGGAACAAAGAGTTGAACCAGGAGATATTGGTATTGGAGATGTTTTACCAACAGCTCCTGATGACATTCGTTTAGTTCCTGGTTACACAGGTGTTGATGATTTATTTGATGAGAAATTAACTCCTGAAGGTTGGGAAGTTGGTTTAGGAAGATTTAGAGTTTTATCAGTTCCTGGAAAAGATCAAACTGCAATTCGTTGGTATGAAGGCGATCGTGGACCTCGTGCTGCAATTGCTGAAGCTGTTACAGATAAATGTGTAACTTGTGGTTTCTATGTAGCAATTTCTGGATCCCTTGGACAAAGTTTTGGAGTTTGTACAAACAAGTTTGCAGCAGATGATGCCAAAGTAGTATCTATTGATCATGGCTGTGGTGGACATAGCGAAATAGTTGTGGATATGCACTCAATTCCAACAGGTGGAATAGTTTTTGACGACAACAATTTAGATACTGCTGAAGTAAGTGATGAAGAAGTTGTCGAGGTTGAAGTTGCTGAAATTGAAGAAGAAGATGACGACACTGAGGTAGAAGATTTAGATTTAGCATCAGATGTTATTGATGAATCTGAGCTAGATGAAGCAGACGAAGAAAACTAAAGACCTAGTCTTTTTCTTCTTCTCTTAACAATTCGCAATCCAATCAAACCTAAAACTGTTCCCATCATTGTGACTTTTAACCAAACACTTTGAGTTTGATCATCTATCCAATTTGGTTGATAAATAATTCCAAAAGTTGCTAAAGCAAATAAAAAAGTTCCGATATATAAAAGATTTATTCCATCTGTTTCAATAGGTTCTAAATCCTTAGGATCAACATTTATCTTTTTCATGCAAGGCCTTTAAATGCTTTAACTATTTGATCAGCATGATCAACAGGATGCTTGGAATAAATTCTTAACCAATCTTCTAAGGTGTATTTACCTCTTTCAGAATGAATTCCTTCTTTTGCTAAATCAGAAACTGAGATTCTATTTAACACATCTGCACTAGATGCTCTTACTGCTTTATATACAGCTAAAGAATTTTTGATGTCAGACGTTTCATATCCAAGAGCAGAGGTAATTGCCCAATTGCCTTCATCATAACCCATTAATGTTGGTGGAGTTTTTTCTCCCAACAAACTTCTCAATCTTGAATAAGAACTCGTTTCAGAATCAGCTAAGTGGTGAACGACCATTCGAGCAGACCAACCTTCTGGTGCTTTTTTATCTAGGTCGCTTCCTTGCGAAAGTGCTTCATCTACAGCGTTTGTTGCGGCAACATATTTTGAAATAGCTGCTTTTAATTCGTTGGCGTCCATATCTGTAAGCATAACTCTGGCATAATGAAAAACATAATGAGATTCCTAATAAAAATTGCTGCTGTGGCAGTGGCCGTGTGGATTACCACCATGATTGTGCCCGGCATTCAGGTAACTGGTGGGTTAAAGAACTATTTAGTTATTGCCCTAGTTTTGGCTTTGATTAATGCCACATTAGGAACTCTGCTAAAAATCCTCACTTTGCCATTGGCGTTTTTGTCTTTGGGCCTTTCATTATTAGTAGTAAATACAGCGATGCTTCTGATTACCGATCGAATTAGCGAAAACATGACAATTGCTGGTTTCTCGTCTGCTTTCTTTGGTGCAATCTTGATTTCGATAATTTCGAGCATGATCACTCAAATCACGACTAAAGCTGTTTAATTTACATCCCTTTTGATACCAGTGTGACTGGTGATTTAGTCATGAATTACAATAAGAAATGTTGAAACAAAAGTTTCATCGTTTTCCCC
>JAPLAV010000002.1 GCA_026393095.1 Actinomycetota bacterium
AAAGCATTAAGAGAGAAAGAATCAGCTCTCTTAAGAAAATAAACAAAACTATATAAATGTTGGCTAGTTCTAAGTAAAAAATAACTACCAACATGGCAATTATGTAAAGACGATCTGAGATTGGATCCAATAATTGTCCGATTCGAGTAAATTGATTTAGCCTTCTAGCGGCAAATCCATCAAGCCAATCGGTAAATGATGCAATAAAGATGATCAGGCAACTGGATACTAATTGACCATTGAAAGCAGTCCACAAAAATACTGGAATTAGTAGTAGTCGAAGAAAACTAATAGAGTTAGGAACATTAATCACTATCGTTTTCTTCTTTCTCTGACCTTTACTTTTATATGAATCGGAGAACCAATAAAACCATATTCTTCTCTTAAACGTCTCTCAATAAATCTTGTGTAACTTTCATCAATTAATCCTGTTGTAAACAGAGCAAATGCAGGTGGTTTATGGCCAATTTGAGTTGCGAAAAGTATCTTTGATTGCTTACCGCCTCGAACAGGATGAGGATTAGCGGCAACAAACTCTTTAATGAATTGATTTAATTTCGAAGTGGCAATTCTAGTCGACCAACCGTCATATGCAGCATGTAGCGAATTCGACAAACGATCAACATGCCAACCAGTTAATGCTGAAAGATTTACTCGAGGAGCCCACTTAACATTATGAAGATCCATTTCGATTTCTCTTTCAAGCATCAATCTTCTATCTTCATCCAGTAAGTCCCATTTATTAAAGACTAAAACTAAAGCTCTACCTGCTTCTGTGACTAGGTTGATTAGTTTTCGATCTTGATCAGTGATTGTCTCACTTGATTCTAAAATCAATAACGCTATTTCGGCCCGTTCTAATGCAGCTTGGGTTCGAAGACTTGCGTAATACTCATATCCTGAGGATTCTCTGACTCTTCTTCTAATTCCTGCAGTATCTATAAAATTCCAAGCCTCATCATTAATCATTACAATTTCGTCAACAGGATCAACAGTAGTTCCGGCTATTTCAGAAACTACAGACCTGTTTGTTTTTGTTAATTTATTTAGAAGGCTACTTTTGCCAACATTTGGTCTACCAATTAAAGCAACTTTTGTAGGACCTTTGAGTTGATCAACAATTCTTGATTCCGCTGGCATTGTGTTGATTACTAATTCAAGTAAATCTCCTGATCCTCTTCCGTGAAGTGCGCTTACCGGAAATGGTTCACCTAAACCTAGAGACCAGAGATTGCCTATTTGGGCTTCGGCTTCTATTCCGTCTACTTTATTTGCTACTAAAATTACCGGTACTTTGTTTCGTCTTATTAATTTAAAAACTGATTCATCGTCCTCAGTTAATCCAACATTTGCATCAACTATAAAAAGGATTAGATCTGCTTGATCAATTGCTATTTGGACTTGTTCGCTTATCTTAGGAATTAATCCCGTCTTTTCACTTGACCATCCCCCAGTATCAACTAGTATGAATTCTTTTCCGTTCCATTCAGCGTCATATTGAATGCGATCACGAGTTACTCCAGGGGTATCTTGCACAACAGCTTCTCGTCTTCCAATTAATCGATTCACTAATGTTGATTTGCCGACATTTGGTCTACCAATTACAACCACTCGAGGACGATTCTTACGTGGTTCTTCAACAACATCATCGAGAAATTCTTCGTCTAGTCCATATTGCTTCTCTAACTCAAGAACAACTTCCTCGTCTTCAACATCATCCGTAAGCCATATCTGGCTATCAATCATTAAAGATTTCGTTATTTCCTCTTCTATAGACATTATTTTGCGCTCACAATATCAATGAACTTCTCTACAGATTGTTCGAAATTTAAATCTGAATTATCAAGAATTACTGCACCAGCTGGGATGACAAGTGGTGAAACTTTTCTGCTTGAATCCAAAAAATCTCTTTTCCGTTGAGCAACTAAGACATCATCTTCATTTGACTCAATCTGAATCGCGCGTCTTTTGGCTCGAACATCATCATTTGCCGTGATGAATATTTTAAAATCGGCCTCAGGTAATACAACACTTCCAATATCTCGACCTTCAACAATAATTCCGCTATTACTTGCCTTCACAAGTTCCCTTTGTTTGGAGACTAAAAATTGACGAATTTTTGGCATTGCCGAAAAATGACTTACTTGTGAAGTGATTGCGTCTTCACGAATGATCTTAGAGACATCTTCATCATTTACTTTTATTTGGTCTTTGAGGGGATCTGTAGAAATATCCAATTTGAAACCTTTATTATTGATTCTCTCAATGATCAATTCTTCTTCATTTAAATTCTCTGTAACACAAAACCAAGTTACAGATCGATACATTGCACCAGTGTCTAGAAAATTGAAACCTAATCTATGGGCAGATTCTTTACTTATACTCGACTTCCCAGAACCACTAGGACCATCTACGGCAATAACCATATTTGGGCGAGTTAAATTACTCGCATTCATTATTGCGCCAAATCTTGTCTGAGAATTTCTGCTCCGCGCAGGTAAATGTGAGTAACATCTTTTCTATCTAAATCTGAATACGTATGAATAAGAATTCTTACCACTAGTTTTGGTGCACCTGGAACATCAATTTCCTTGGAGCAAAGAAGAGGCACATCTCCAAGTCCAATTTCTCGAGCAGAAGCTGCAGGAAATGCACAATTCAAATCTTCAGTAGTGGTGAAAATAATGCTAACTAAGTCTTCATTTTTAACACTATTCTTATCTAGAGATTCTTTTAGTAATTCAATGACAGCTGCTTTCATTTCAACTACATCATTTTTTTGAAGCATTGTCGCGCCGCGAATTCCAATTAGTTTCATAAGGCTGCCTCATCTTTTACCAATTGCGCAGCTCGATATAAACTACCTACTTCGGTGTGATTGAGAACTCTTGTTTTGCCTAACTTCATATCGCCTAATTTGATTGGTCCAAATTGAACACGAACTAGTTGAATAACTTCATGACCGATGTGTTCACACATTCTTCTAATTATTCTGTTTCTTCCTTCATGCAAAGATATTTCAATTGCGGTTTCACCAGGAGTAGCTCCAACGATTGATACTGTGTCAGCTTTGGCAAATCCATCAGATAGTTCAATTCCTGTGGTGAGTGCTGAAATTTCAGTTTTAGTTACAGCTCCTTTGATTCGTGCGAGATAAATCTTATTTACTTCAGAAGATGGATGGGTTAAACCATGAGCCAAATTGCCATCGTTGGTTAGTAAAATTAGACCTTCAGTATCAGCATCTAGTCTTCCAACATGGAATAAGCGATCACTTCTATTTGCCACGTAATCTGCCACTGTGGCACGTTCATCTTCTCTTTTCATGGTCGTAACAACACCACTTGGTTTATTGAGTGCAATGACAATAAATCCTGCAGCAGCAGCAATTGGATCACCATCAACTGTTATGAGATCAATTGCAGGGTTAACTCTTCTACCCTGTTCATTGACTTTAATTCCATTTACCGCAACCCGACCTTGTTCAATTAACTCTTCACATGATCTTCTGCTACCAACCCCTGCTGCAGCCAGTACTTTTTGTAAACGGATTCCCTCTTGATTTTGCATGAGTTAGATAATCGATTCGTCGATTATTGAATCAAGGGCAGCCATATTAGGTAAATAATCTGCAACTGGTGGTAACTCATCAAGATTTGCAATACCCACTCTTTCTAAGAAATAAGGAGTGGTTTTGTATAGCACTGCTTGAGATTCGTTATCTGAACCTGCTTCTTCTATTAAGCCTCTATTGAGCAGAGTCCTCACAACTCCATCAACGTTAACTCCTCTAATGGCAGCAACTCTTCCACGAGATACAGGTTGTTTATATGCAATTACAGCCAAAGTTTCTAAGGATGCTTGAGTTAATCTTGCAGTTTGTCCGTCTTTCAGAAATCTTTCAACAACTTCACCGCTGTGTTCATTGGTGTAAAAACGCCAACCTCCAGCGATTTCTCTAAGAGTAATTCCACCTTCGCGAGAATCAAATTCTTTCTGAATACTTTTAAGGGTCTTAAGAACTTCTATTTCAGGTGAGTTGGTAATTTGAGCCAAAGTAATTGCATTTACCGGTTCATCCACTACTAATAAAATTGCTTCGATTCCAGCTTTTAATGATGGTGCACCAATTGATGGAACTTCATCAATAATTGTTTCACTAACTTCAGTTTCATTCTCCATCTAGCACCTCCTCATTCTCGACATCTTTAACCAAACTTAATTTTGTATCAGAATCAAATTCGTCTGTTAATTCAATTTCTCCTTGCTCAGCTCCGACCCATCGAATATAAAGATCTGATAATGGACTTTCCTGTTCTAAAGTAATTTGTGATTCTCTGAATAACTCTAAAATGGCTAAAAATCTCGCAACAACAACAGGAACTTCCACCCCACTTATCAAAGATCTAAAAGTTGTTGCGCCTACTCTTCGTAATCGTTCAACAATGATTCCAGCTTGTTCCCTAACACTTACTGCTGGTGCATGTAAATGTGACAATGAAATGGAAGGAATGGTTTTAACTTCCATAGCTTTGGCGGCTAATCGAGCTAATTCATTAGGACCTAGACCCAAAAGAACTTCTGGTAAAAGATTAGCAAATTGAGGTTCAAGCGAAACAGATCTGGCAAATCTTTTTGATTCAATTGATAACTGATCATTCAACCAAAACGAAACATCTTTGAACGCTTTGTATTGCATTAATCGTGCGAACAGTAAGTCTCTTGCTTCAAGTCTTGCAATATCTTCTTCGTCTTCAACTTCTCCTGAAGGAAGCAGTCGTGCTGTTTTTAAATCTAGAAGTGTGGCTGCGATAACTAAGAACTCGGTTGCCTCATCAAGATCCCATTCACTACCTTGGTTTTTGATGTATTGCAAAAAGTCATCAGTAACTATATGAAGAGAAAGTGCCGTTACTTCTAATTCATGTTTGGCAATTAAAGAAAGTAAAAGGTCAAAAGGACCTTCAAATTGATTTAATTTTACATTGAACTTATCTACCGAATTCTCACGAATTATCGGTTGTGTTGTAGTAATTGTCATGAAAGTTTGGCGATCACTTCTCG
>JAPLAV010000057.1 GCA_026393095.1 Actinomycetota bacterium
AAATTCAGATGTTGAAATTAAACAAATACCACAAGGTTTCTATGCTTGCCTGAAATTTTCTGGAAATTATTCAGAAGCCAAATTAGAGAAAAATCTAAAATTATTAAAAGAAGCTTTAGTTAGAGAATCAATCAAAGAAATAGGTGGTGAAAATAATTGGCGAAGTGCAAGATTTGATCCACCATTTAAACCATCATTTTTGAAAAGAAACGAAATTCATATTCCAGTTAATTGGAATAATTAATTTCCTAACGCGAAATTTATCTTTTCCTCAACTTCACTAACTGAACCCATACCATCAACTTGAACTAATATTCCACGATTTTTGTATTCTGCTAACAGCGGTGCTGTTGAAGATGCATAAACTTCTAATCTTTTTGTGATCACTTCTTTTGTATCATCAATTCTTCCCTGCTCTTGAGCACGCTTTAAAAGTCTTTCCACAACGACTGGAATATCGATAGTTAGTTCTAGAACTTTCTCAATTTTTTGTGATTTCTTAGAAAGAATTTGGTCTAAGAAATTAACTTGATCTATAGTTCGAGGATACCCATCGAGTAAAAAGCCATTTTTTGCATCATCCCAGGTGAGTCTGTCTTCCACAATTCTATTTGTGATTTCATCTGGAACATACATTCCTTTGTCATAAAAAACTTTTGCTTCAAGACCCAGCGGAGTTTCATTTTTCATATTTTCACGATAAATATCCCCGGTAGAAATGTGAGGAATGTTTAGAGTTTTTGCAATATTTACCGCTTGTGTGCCTTTGCCCGCACCCGGTGGGCCCATAATTAATAGGCGCATTTAATTAAATCGTTGGATTTTGTTTTAAGAAGCCTTCATAGCTTCTTTGTTGTAATTGACTTTCAATCTGTTTAACAGTATCCAAACCAACACCAACCATAATCAACAAACTTGTTCCACCGAATAAGAATCTATTACCCACACCCAATGCACCAAAGGCAATGAATGGAATAACTGCGATGATTGTCAAATACGTTGAACCTGCGGCCATAAGTCTTGATAACACGTATTTTAAGTATTCAGCTGTTGGATTTCCTGCTCTAATTCCAGGGATAAATCCACCATATTTCTTCATATTTTCAGCTACTTCTTGAGGATCAAAAGTAATTGATGAGTAGAAATATGCGAAGAATACGATCAACAATGCGTAGGTTACTACGTAAGGAATTTCTGTTCCGTTTTGGAAATTACGAGAAATCCATTGTGCCCATGAGCTTTGAGAGTTGGAAAGTTGGACTAATAGTGAAGGAATATAAAGCAAAGAAGAAGCAAAAATTACTGGAATAACTCCAGCCATATTTACTTTCAAAGGAATATAAGTAGAAGTTCCACCATAAGATGCTCTTCCGACCATTCTCTTGGCATATTGCACTGGAATTCTTCTTTGCGCTTGCTCCACAAACACCACACCAGCAATAATTACCACTCCCACGACGGTTGTAGCAACAAAGGTAAACAGACCATTAATCGTTAAAATTGCTGCAAATTGGCTTGGCACAGAAGAAATAATTGAAGAAAAAATTAATAATGACATTCCATTACCCACACCGCGTTGAGTAATTAATTCACCAAACCACATAACCAACGCAGTTCCTGCAGTCATAGTTAGCACCATAGAAATCATGATTGGCAAAGTTTGATTAGGAATAATGTCGTTTGGACAACCTCTTAATAATTGTCCAGGAGTTCTGGCAAGAGCTAAAATTGATGTAGCTTGTAATAGACCTAAACCAATAGTTACATAGCGGGTGTATTGAGTAATTATTGCTTGACCTGATTGGCCTTCTTTTTTCAACATTTCTAAACGTGGAATTACAACAGTTAATAACTGAATAATGATGGAAGCGGTGATGTAGGGCATAATTCCAAGGGCGAAAACACTTAGTTGCAGTAATGCTCCACCAGAAAATAAATTAATAACTCCATAAAGAGAGTCACCTTGAACTAATTCCACGCACTGTTGAATTGCTGGATAGTCAACACCAGGTGTTGGGATTGTGGTGCCCAAACGATAAAGGGCAAGCATGCCCAGTGTGAACAAAATTTTGCGTCGTAAATCTGGAGTGCGAAACGCATCCGTTATCCACGCAAAATTTATGTTCAAAACAAACTCCTAAAGAGCTTTAATTGATCCGCCTGCAGCGGCGATCTTGCTGCTTGCTGATTCACTAAATTTGTCAGCTACAACAGTTACTTTGACAGTAATTTCGCCAAAACCTAATACTTTAACTGGTTGACCTTTTCTAATATCAGAAACATTTACTACCTGATATTTAATTTTGTTAGGCGGAGTAAATCCACGAAGTTTTGGTAAACGCATGTGTAATGGCATCTGGCCACCTTCAAAAGCGGCAGAATAATTACGGCGAGCACCAGATCCTTTGGTACCTCGACCTGCAGTTTTACCCTTACTTGCTTCACCGCGACCTTTACGAGTCTTATCTTTTTTAGCACCAGGTGCTGGACGAAGATGATGAACTTTAATTGCCATGGTTACTTAACCTCCTCAACAGTTACTAAGTGTGCAACGCTTCGAAGCATTCCACGAAATTCTGGACGATCAGGTTTAACTGATTCAGAACCAATTTTTCCTAAACCTAAAGTCTTTAAGGTATCTAATTGGATTTTTGTTCCACCAATAGATGACTTAATTTGTTTGATTTTGAAACTTGACATATTAAACACCAGCTTTTTCTGCAGCTTGTGCTTTCAAGATTGCGGCTGGGACAACATGTTCAACAGGAAGCCCACGTCTTGCTGCAACTTGTTCTGGTCTTTCTAGCTTCCTTAATGCATCAACTGTGGCATGAACCACGTTAATTGCATTTCCTGAACCTAAAGACTTTGTTAATACG
The DNA here is from genome assembly GCA_026393095.1 of Actinomycetota bacterium. Lineage (GTDB taxonomy): Bacteria > Actinomycetota > Actinomycetes > S36-B12 > UBA5976 > ATZT02. The sequence goes on from JAPLAV010000057.1 coordinate 2,880, forward strand.
TCATGAATTCCTGCTGCTTCCAAAACTGCACGCACAGGTCCACCAGCAATAACACCGGTTCCTGGAGAGGCAGGACGAAGCATCACAATTCCTGCTGCTGCTTCACCTGTTATTGGATGAGGAATAGTTCCTTGAACTCGAGGAACTTTAAAGAAAGATTTTTTAGCTTCTTCAACAGCTTTTTGAATTGCTTGTGGCACTTCGCGTGCTTTGCCATAACCAATACCAACCATGCCATTGCCATCGCCGACTACTACAAGAGCTGTGAATGCGAAACGACGTCCACCTTTCACAACTTTTGCGACACGGTTAATGAAAACCACACGTTCAATGAACTGTGATTTTTCTTTTTCACGAGCTCCGCCTTCATTTCGTTCGCGACGTTCGCGACGATTTGGGCGTTCTTCTGTGCCGTTTAGATTAGATGTCTTTGCAGCCATTAGAAAGTAAGACCTCCTTCACGTGCACCATCAGCTAAAGCAGCAACTCGTCCGTGGTACTTGCGTCCGGCGCGATCAAACACAACATCTTTGATGCCAGCAGCAGTTGCACGTTCTGCAACTTTTTTACCAACAACTTTTGCTTGTGCTGTTTTATCTCCTGCAACACCTTCTTCGATTGAAGAGGCATATGCCAAAGTTTTACCAGTCAAGTCATCAATTACTTGCACGCTTACATTTCGCAAAGAACGAGTAACAACCAAACGTGGCTTTAGTGTTGTGCCAGTGATTTTCTTTCTTACTCGAATGTGTCTTCTTCTTCTAGAAGCAGACTTTTTGCTTAAGTTTTTTCCAGGTCTGGTGAATTTACTCATGATTTACTTACCAGCCTTTCCAGCTTTACGTCTAATAACTTCGTTATCAAATCGAATACCTTTACCCTTGTAAGGATCTTGTTTACGAAGCTTTCGAACCTTTGCTGCAGTTTCGCCCACAGCTTGTTTGTCAATTCCTAAAATTTGGAATCTAGTTGGGGATTCAACCTTGAATGAAATTCCAGCAGGGGCTGGAAATAACACTGGGTGTGAATAACCAAGGGCGAATTCAAGATCATTTCCTTTTGCAGTTACTTTGTAACCAGTTCCAACGATTTCTAAAGTTTTGGAATAACCATCGGTTACACCTTTAACCATGTTGGCAACTAATGATCTAGACAAACCATGAAGTGCTTTGTTCTTGGTTTCTTCAGTTGCGCGATCCAATGAATATGTGCCATCTTCATTTTTCTTGATTGTTATGGCATCAGGAAGATTAATACTCAATTGACCTTTTGGACCTTTAACATCTACTTTGGTACCAGCGATGTTAATTTCTACACCGTTTGGCACTGTAACTAATTTTTTACCGACTCTAGACATGATGATTACCAAACGTAGGCAAGGACTTCTCCGCCTACGCCTTTCTTGGCTGCTTGTTTGTCAGTTAATAAACCAGTTGAAGTTGAAATAATGGCAATACCAAGACCACCTAATACTTTTGGCATGGTGTCATTTTTTGCATAAACTCTTAAACCTGGACGTGAAACTCTTCTTAAACCAGAAAGGGATCTTTCACGACTTGGGCCGTATTTAAGATCTAAAACTAAACTTTGTCCAACTCGGGCAGGTTCAGCTTTCCATCCTTTGATGTAGCCTTCTGCTTTCAAAATTTCAGCAATGTTTTTCTTAATTTTGGAATATGGCATCGCAACAGTGTCATGGTGAGCTGTGTTTGCGTTACGCAAACGTGCCAACATGTCCGCGATCGGATCTGTCATTGTCATGGCTTTTTAAGCCTTTCTCGTTGTGGTTTCTGATTCAATATGAATCAGACCTTCAGCGTCTTGTTTTCTTACCAACTGCTCTTGGTAATACCTGGTAGTTCACCTTTGTGTGCTTTGTTTCTGAAACAAATGCGGCACAAGTTGAATTTTCGATAAACTGCACGTTGTCTTCCACATGCTCCACAACGTGTGTATGCGCGAACTTTAAACTTTGGTTTGCGTTGTTGTTTTTGAACAATCGAAGTCTTTGCCATTGGTTATGCCTCCTTGAACGGAAAGCCGAGCAATTTAAGCAATGCGCGTCCTTCTTCATTGTTGTTTGCAGTGGTGACAATTGTGATGTCCATACCGCGTGGGCGATCGATTGAATCTTGAGGAATTTCAATAAACACAGATTGTTCGGTTAAACCAAATGTGTAGTTTCCTCTGCCATCAAATTGTTTTGGTGATAGACCACGAAAATCTCTGATACGTGGCAAACCAACAGCTAAGAGACGATCTAGGAATTCCCACATTCTGTCACCACGAATTGTTACGTGTGCACCAATTGGTTGATGTTCGCGAAGTTTGAAGTTAGCAATTGATTTTGTAGCTTTGGCAACTGCTGGTTTTTGTCCAGTAATGATTGTTAAATCTCTTACTGCACCTTCAATAAGTTTGGAATCTTTAGCAGCTTCGCCAACACCCATGTTCACAACAATTTTTGTTAAACGTGGAACTTGGTTAACGTTTTTGAAACCGAATTCTTTTTGTAACGCAGGAGCAATTTCTGCTGCATAGCGTTGCTTCAAACGTGGAGTAACTTTAGTTTGAGTAGCAGTCATTTAGATTTCCTTTCCGGTACGAGCTGAAACGCGAACAAGTCGAGATGAAACATAAGTTGTGCCATCAGCACGCTTCTTTTCAACTTTGTCTCTACGACGTCTAACTCTGGTTGGTTTGTTATCACTTGGATCAACCACCATTAAGTTGCTGGCATCAAGTGGGGCTTCAATAGTTAAGATTCCACCCACAGCAGCACCACGATCTGATTGTGCAGCTTTAGTGTGTTTCTTTACTCTATTTACGCCTTCAACAGTGACAAGACCTTGAGTTGGATCAACTTTTAATACTCGACCAGTTGTGCCACGATCTTTACCACTAATTACTTGAACTAAATCGCCTTTTTTAATGTGCATGGAAGCCATTTACAACACCTCCGGTGCTAGAGAAATAATCTTCATAAATTTTTTATCGCGCAACTCTCTACCAACTGGACCAAAAATA
>JAPLAV010000086.1 GCA_026393095.1 Actinomycetota bacterium
AAACCTGATGGTTTCATTGTGGAACATTGGAAAGCTGGTGGACACAATGCACCACCAAGAAGAAAAGTTGAAACTGAATCAGGCTTTGGACCATTAGATGAAGTTAATTTTGAAAAGATGAAAGCAGTTGGTTTGCCATTCTGGTTAGCAGGTGGAAGATCAACTCCAGATTCTGTTAAAGAAGCTTTTGCATTAGGTGCTGAAGGTGTGCAAGTTGGAACTTTGTTTGCCTTAAGTAATGATTCAGGATTATTGCCAAAATACAGAGAACAAATGTTAGATGCAGCGCGCAAAGGAACATTAAAGGTAAGAACAGATCACAGAGCTTCTCCTACTGGTTTTCCTTTTAAAGTTGTGGAGTTACCTGGAACTGTTGGTGAAGATTCCACTTATAAAGCACGACCAAGACTGTGTGATCTTGGATATTTAAGAACTTCAAAATTAGATGAAGCAGGCAAAGCAACTTATACCTGTGCGGCTGAACCTGATGCTGCATTTTTGAAAAAACGTGGTGATGAAAAAGAATTAGCCGGCAGAATGTGTTTGTGTAACGGACTTCTTGCAGCAGTTGGGCTAGGCCAAGAAAGACCTGATGGCTATAAAGAAGCACCACTATTAACTTTAGGATCCACCACAAGTGATGTTGAAAATATGTTAAAAACTCATCCCCAAGGTTGGTCAGCTAAAGAAGTTGTGGATCGCTTGTTAAGTGGTGTTCCACAAAATGCCAAAGTGTGATAGAAATAAATTATGGCAAGTAGAAGAAATCTTCTAAAAATTGGCGCGATAAGTGCCGTATCTTTTGTAATCACTGCCTGTACCAAAGCTGTAAGTGGTTCCAGTGCACCAACTAGTGAACCTGCTGTTGGAGATCCCCAAACTCCAAGTACTCCTGAGCAAACTCCGTCACAAGGTGGCGAAGTAGTAATTGCCCAAGTTTCAGCACTTGTTGCTGGTGAAGGATTTAATTTCAATGCAAATGATGGAACAGATGCAATTTTGTTTAAAACAAAAGATGAAAAAGTTTATGCACTTTCAAGAATTTGTACTCACGAAGGATGTTCTGTTGATTTTGATTTAGCGCAAAATAAATTAATTTGTCCATGCCATGGTGCAACATATGAAGCACCTGATGGAAATGTAATTAGTGGTCCAACACAAAGAAATTTGAAGAAGATAATTGTAAAAGTTGATGGCGATAATGTTTTGGAAGTTGTCTAACTAAATAAATAACGTGGCCAGGACCGGGATCGAACCGGTGACCTACCGCTTTTCAGGCGGTCGCTCGTACCGACTGAGCTACCTGGCCGTAAATGCGGCAAACAAATTTAAAAAACTAATTTGCCGAATTTAAGCGACCCAGACGGGACTTGAACCCGCGACCTCCGCCGTGACAGGGCGGCGCGCTAACCAACTGCGCTACTGGGCCTTGCTATTTCTTTAGTGCATTTTTATTGCGTACCCCCGACGGGATTCGAACCCGCGTTACCGCCGTGAAAGGGCGGCGTCCTAGGCCACTGGACGACAGGGGCCTGATCTAGTTAGGCCGCTTTTTCACTTAAAAATATTTTTAGGTGAGCACTTAAGTGTACGCAAACCCATTCCCACCAATCACAAGTGCATCTAGTAACCAGGTCTGGCTAAGTGCTATCTTGATATATCTATTCGATATATCAGCTAGGGGAAAGCGCTTAAATGGCCAAGAAAAATACTTCTCTGGAAGTAGTGGTTTTGGGACTTTTGTCTCAAGGACCAATGCATGGTTATGAATTACGCAAAAGAGTATCTCTGACCCTTGGACCACTTTCTGCTATTTCATATGGATCTTTGTATCCAGAATTAAGAAGATTACAATCACTTGGCTTTATTGATGAAGACACTCAAGAATCAGAAATTGGTTTGACCAGAAGAGCTCGTATTGCTTACAAGATAACCAAAACTGGAAAAGATAAATTTGCCACTCTCTTAAAAGAAGCAGGTCCTGAGTCTTGGGATGATGAAAACTTCTTAACTTATTTTGCTTTCTTTGCCAAAACTGCTTCAGCTGTTAGATTACAAATTTTGCAAGGACGACGTGCTCGTTTACAAGAACGCGTAGCACTTCTTGAATCTCAAATAGAAAAAACAGAAAAACAGATGGATCAATACACCATAAAACTTCAGAACCACAATTTAGATTCTGTTGAAAGTGAATTGAAATGGATTGACGAATTAATATCTAGTGAGAGGAAGCAAGCATGAGTAAAATAAAGGTAGCAATAGTTGGTTTAGGAAACTGTGCTAATTCATTAATCCAAGGTGTTGAGTATTACAAAAACGCCGATGTTAATGCAGAAGTTCCAGGTTTAATGCATGTGCAACTTGGTGACTACCACATTAAAGATATTGAATTTGTTGCCGCATTTGATGTTGACGGCAAAAAAGTTGGTTTAGATCTAGCAGATGCTATGTGGGCAAGTGAAAATAACACAATTAAATTTGCTGACGTAAAACCTTTAGGAATAAAGGTTTCTAGAGGACATACTCTTGATGGTCTTGGCCGTTACTACAAAGAAATGATTCAAGAAT
>JAPLAV010000005.1 GCA_026393095.1 Actinomycetota bacterium
AGGTCAAAGCGTTTCTTACTCCATCATGGCAACAGATGGGACTGTATTAAAAGAAGTAACTATGAAAACCAAACCTAATACCCCAAAAATAGACAGAGTGGCTTCACAAAAATCTGAAGTTTTAACCAAAAACAAAAAAATGGCAATCACGGCTCAATGGAAGAAAGATACTTCCGTTAAGAAATATATTGTAAAAATAACACTTGAAAATGGTAAATCCATCACAGCTTCCACAACTGATCCTAATTTTTCAATCATTACTGACGAAACTAAAGGTGCCACAATCACTATTACAGCGGTAGGAAAAAATAACTTGACTTCGACTGTGACTAGAAAGATCTAGATTTAGGTTTTTAGAGACTTATACAGAAATCCACAATTTTTTCCTTGAATTTTCTCAGTAAATGTCCGTATTAGTGCTTTGGTAGAATTGTCGTCGAACATGAGATTCTTGAGATGTTTTAATCGCACCCTAAGACTCCCTGATTGCAATATCAAGATTGTGCAAGGAGAAGAGTGGCCTAAGTGATTAAAGCTGTGATTAAACCACAATTTACTTCATCAAAACTTAAGAGATCTTTTAAATCTTTATTTATCGTTTCACTATTTTTAATAGGTAATTTAACTTTTACCCAACAAGCACAAGCTGTTGATCCTTGTCCGAATTTAACTGCCATTAATAACATCTCTGGATTAACACAATGGTTAAGAGCGGATTGCGTTAATGGCGATGGATCAACTCCAACAGATGGAACATTCATTACTACTTGGCAAGACGTTTCAGGAAATAACAACGACGCCTCAGTAGTATCAGTTCTAGCTAGACCAACTTTTCGAAGCGATAATTCTAATTTAATAAACGGTCAACCTGTTTTAAATTTTACAAGAACAAATGACTCATCTGGAACTGTTTTAGAAGTACTAAATATCGATCTAAGAGCAATAACTCTTCCTGATGTTTCAATTTTTACGGTTTACAAAAGTAGACGACAAGCAGGAGATGATGCAGACATCTTGGGTGTTTGGGGAATTGATGATGGAGGTTGGGACAGATTTTTCTTGACCAAATTTCAAAATACTGGAAATAATGGACTTATCTCACTTGGACCAAGTTCAAGTAATTTAGATAACTCTCGTGTTGTAAATTCAGCTGTTGATGGTGAAACCAAACTCTTAACTGCAATTTATGACGGAAACGTTGTTGGCGGAACTAATAGTGGTGTGGCTGACGCTTCTAAAATTTATTTTAATGGTGAATTAATTCGATCATTTGCCGATTCAACAAGCGCATCAGGCGCAAAGTCAACGTTATACATTGGTTGGGATGGAGACGGTAGCACGTATCGTGGCGATATTGCAGAATTTATTATTTTTAATCGAGTATTAACAACTGCAGAACTAAAAACAGTAAATGGATATCTAAACGATAAATATTCTTTAAGCATTGCAGCTGCAAGTTTGCCAAGTACTCCTGCTGCTCCTACATCTCTAGTTGCAACTGGCAGTGATGGTCAAGCATCAATTAGTTTTACTGCTGGATCTGATCGTGGCACTGCTATTACTAATTACAAATACTCACTAGATGGAACCACCTACACAGAACTTTCTCCAGTTGATGCATCTTCACCAATCACAATTCCTGGTTTAACCAACGGAACTTCATACAGCATTTATCTGAAAGCGGTAAATGCTAACGGCGATGGAACTGCATCCACTGCCGTTTCTGTTACTCCTTCAACTACTCCTGCTGCACCTACATCTTTAGTCGCAACTGGCGGTGATGGGCAAGCATCAATTAGTTTTACTGCCGGATCAACTGGTGGCATTGCTATTACCAATTACAAATACTCACTAGATGGAACTACCTACACAGCACTTTCCCCAGTTGATGCATCTTCACCAATCACAATTCCTGGTTTAACCAACGGAACTTCATACAGTATTTATCTAAAAGCAGTAAATGCAAACGGTGATGGAACTGCTTCAACTTCGGTTTCTGTTACTCCTTCAACGACACCTTCAGCTCCAACATCACTTTCTGCAATAGCAGGAGATGGTTCGGCAACAATAAGTTTCACCGCTGGATCAAATGGTGGCAGTGCTACTACTAATTACAAATACTCTTTAGATGGAACTACCTACACTGCACTTTCCCCTGCTGATGGCTCTTCACCTATTACAATTCCTGGTTTAACAAATGGAACTTCATACAGTATTTATCTAAAAGCAGTGAATGCAAACGGTGATAGTTCTGCCTCAACTTCTGTTTCCATTACGCCAGCTGTTCCACCCGCTGATTCATCTTCTGGTGGTGGATCAACATCTTCACCGACTCCAACCCCCACTCCAACACCAAAGCCAACTCCTACCAAAACTTCAAAGCCTGCTCCAAGTCCAAACCCAAAACCAACAGCTCAAATTACTCTGGAAATACCAAATGAACCAAAAGCTGGAACTCCAAAAAATCCTGAGCCGTTATTAAAGAAACTAATTGAAGAAGTAACAAATCCACTAAAACCATTTGTTTTCAATATCTTTACCCAGCCTTCTCCTTCAGCAACGGATTCGACTTTTGATGCCAAAAAAGCTCTAGAAGTTGCTACACAAACTGCAGACAAAAAAGTAGTTGAACTTCCATCTTTGGTAAGAATTGATAACGAACTTCAACCATCAAAGCTCGTAGTAATTGAAAACACCACTTTGCAAGTTGTAACAGAAAACGGTGGTTTGATAAATCTGCAAGCAAAAGACGGTGAAAAACCAATTCCAGTTAATAGCACTGGGAAAGTGCAGATGGTCAGATCAAACACAGTAAATACTCAAGGAATTGGAATGAAACCAAATTCTGAATTTGCTGTTTATTTGTTCTCTGAACCAACTCTTCTAGGGGTTGGAAAATCTGATGCAACCGGTAAATTCTTTGCATCTTTCATTGTGGATAAGAATTTCCCGCTAGGAAACCACACTTTGCAAGTCAATGGAATTTTGCCTAACGGAAAAATTTCCTCAATATCAATGCCAGTCACTGTGGTTGAAAATGCAGAAATTGCTCAACGCCAAGCAATGCCTAAGACTATTTTTGTTGACGAAAACCCAGTAACCAAAGCAACTAATGCACTTTATTTCTTAATTGCATTATTTGCGATTCTGATCTTGTTGCTGCTTTTTGGTGGATTTAGACTCTTTTTAATTGCTTTCAAAAGAAGAAAAGATGAGGAAGAGGAAGAAAGTTTAGCTTTGCAAGTTTAAAGTTAAGACTTAATCACTTGATTTAAGGTAACTTCACCTTTGTAATGAACTGAAGTGATAGAAAACTTCTGGCCCCCAAGAATGGGGGCCCAAGCCTTTATTTGTTTAATTTCAGAACCTAGAAGATTAAGAGCTAAACGGGATACTTGCACTCCTGAAACAATGCCAAAGATATGGGAAGAAACAAACTTAGATAAGTATCTGCCAATAACAGTAGGCATTGAACCAATAAAGACAGAAATGAAATAAGCACCTAAGACTTCCCCTTGTTTCTTCATGGTTCTAAATTCATCCACAATAGATATTTGGGACTTTTTTGGTAAGGGAGATAAAGCAAATTTATTACCTAACCCGTTATTGATTCTGTTAGTTAAAGAAGAAATAGAGATGGGAATAGCAATAATTGAGTTTTCTTTAATTTCTAAACTTGGATCTAATATCAAGTCTTCTAAAATGGTCTCAAAATCAGTTCTATTAGTTAACTTATCTGGTCTGACCCAAGTCTTAGATGAGTAGTTTTTATTAGTTTCTAAATGAGCTAACTTCACAGTTGGACTAATAAAGATAGTAAAGAGAGCTTTAAAAACTCCTTGAATCGTTCTTAAAATCATCGACCAACTAGGTCTATTTCGAGTTTTTCCAGGTTTAATCACCACTGGTTTTTCTTCAGTGAGCTTTCTTAAAATTGCCACTAGAGAGAGTCCATCAGCTAGCGCATGATGGACTCCTATTTCAATTTGAGAATTATTCACTAAATTAAATTGCCACAGAGGTCTTTGAGGATCTATTACAATTGATGAATTTTCTGTGACGTGTTGATTTATATCAAGATTATTAACACTGTTGTATTCACCATTTGTGTTAATAATCCAGCTAAATCTTTCAAAGTTCTGTATTAGTCTTTCTTGAACTAATTGGCGCAAGTTATCCACAGTTATGGGAGTTGACAGTTGTAGTTCACATTTAATGATTAGTTCTTTTAGACCAGGGTCAGCAAATACCCATAGGCGATCTCGAGGTGAAAGTTTATTTCTCATAGATCTTGTATTTTTATGATATTTTGCCCATATTCTGCTACAAAAGAACTCTGCTTAATTCGATTGTAGTGGCAAAACCAAGTAGGGCTATTTGGCTTCTAAATTATCCTATATTTACTACCAATTGAACGTAAGTAAACTATTGGATCTCTCGCAAAAGTGCGAAAGATCTAATAGTTTGTGTGGATTATGTAATTGTTTCTTCTTTAGTTGATGTTGATTACGAAGCGAATACTTCTTGCTCCATAAGTGGGACTAATTCCGGCACTTGTGTCGGGTTGCTCTGTTAGAACCACGACATATTTACCAGTTTTAGTGAATTTCACAGTGTGCATGAAAGCAGCAGTGTTGGTGTAAAGAGTTACCCCATTTATGTCATGCCACTTTTGATCTGCTGTGTTTATGTATCCGTGAGCATCTGATTGCAAGGTGTATCTGCCAGCAATGAACTGAATTGATTGGTTTACTTTGCCGGAAAGTAATTTGTCTTTACAACCATAAAGAGGCAAAGTTTCTGTAGCTGTGAAAACCTTCTTAGAAACTGTGTCAAACTCAACACCAGAAGATTTCAAAGCATCATAAGAAGATTGAGTAATTGTTTTCCCAATTGTGTTTTCCGCTGAAACCAAAACTGGTTTAACATTTGACGCAAAACCAAGTTGTTCTTTAACCCAAGGATTAGGTGCAGGACAAGTTATTGATTGAGCACCAACCCATGAAGTATTTGTCTTTCGAGTGCGACCACTGAAGCTAACGCCCACTGGTCTTAAATCAGTTGCAGAAGAAACTGCAATGCGATCAGCATTAGTATCCAGATTTGCGTCATCAAACCATCCGCCAACGTAAATATGACCATCAGCATCAAGAGCTACAGCCTGAACACTGCTGTTAAAAACTGGATCAAGGCTTGAATCGATACCAAGTGCATAAGTTTCCGTGCCATCAAAATAGGCAAAGTATGCAGCAAGAGGATTGTTCTCAATTCCTCCGTCGAACCATCCACCAATTAAAACTCCACCATTAGAAGTGACAGTTAATGCGCGAGGATAACGATTTTCAATCTTGTTGGGGCCGGCTTGTGACCATTCAGTTCCATCCCACTTAATTAAATAGCCAACTAAATCACCATTTCTTAATTCGGTGCCATCCATACTTAAGTAAACGATGTCTTCTGGACCAGTTTGATTTACCGCCATGGCCAAAACATAGTTATTGAATGCACCATTTCCAGCACCGTTACTGCCTAGTGCAGACCACTCGGTTCCATTCCACTTTGCGACGTAATCAGCTTCAGCAATACCAAACAAATTTTGGCGTAGCCCGCCTACATAAACAGCATCATTTTTCCCAATTGCAACCGCTTTTAAACAAGTGCCGGTACAACCAATTGGAGTATTGCCAAGTGATGACCAGTTTTCGCCATCCCATTTAGCGATTCCGTCGGCAGCTTCATTGCCGTCAACATTTAAAAAAGTTCCTGCCACATAGATATTGTCTTGAGAATCAACTGCAATCGATCTTCCTCTGTTATTAGTATTGTCACCAAAAGTGTTGTCTGGACCAACGCCAGACCAAGAAGTTCCATCCCATTTGGCAACATCGTAAATTGTTTCGCCAATTTCAAATTGTCCAGTTACGTATAAAATTCCTGCTGAATCAAAAACCATACTATAAATTCCAGGTGAGCCTTGGCCCCATGCAGATTTTAAAGCTCCGTCTTCATTTCCGTCACTTCCCAGAGTTGAATATTCGCCAGTTTCTGGATTGTATTTAATTATGTAATCACCAGTGCTATCAATTGAATTCTCAAATGTTCCACCGAAATAGACTTCGCCAGTTGTCGGACTAATTTTTATATCTTGCACATCGCCAATTGCTGGTGACTGAATTCCACCAATAGCTCCCCAGGTGACACCTGTGTCAACACCGTCTACTACTTCTGATCCTGAAGCTCCCGTGGTTGCTGAAGCTGGAGGAACAATTCCAAAGAAAGAAACTAAGGTGACAATCAAAGTCAGAACTATTTTCTTCACAAATATCCTCAGGGTAAATCTAGTTTTTACATTCCAGTAAGGACTGGATCTAGATGATAGATATGTTTACATTAAAAAGTTAAGTGAGAAAAATAGTTCACACATGTGAATATAAGAATTTTGTTTATTTAAGAATCAAGCACTATTTTAAGAGTTAATGCTTTGCGTAATCTTCACAAATGTGAAAACCTACTAATTTCCAACCATAAGTAATTCTCAACCAATACTTACTTGCGCTTGTTAAACCTATCTACCCGCAGATTAAAGATGAAGGATTCGCAATATTCTTTAGCCCATTTCCCATCTTCGAAAGAAATTCCCAAAGACTGCTGCTGGTCTTCATCAACTTTTGAACCAAACTTTCTGATCGAATCGATGTGTTTATTTCTAAACATTTGCTTCTTCTTCATCTCTTCTTCTGATTGCGGCTAGTAACAATCTTGAGCCACCAAAAAGCATGAATAGCAGTAATGCTGCAAATAAAGCAATCAGGAAATAAAGTGCATTTGTTGCTTTGGTTACCGGATTTTCGCTCACAAATACAGTCTTTGGCATGGCATTGCTTCGAGCAGTCTCAATACTGTCAACCAAAGTTACTGGCATTGAAACCGAAGAAGTTCTGCCATCTGCGAGCAAGCCGTTAACTTGCAGGGTGTGATCTCCCAGCGGTATTTGATTCTTTACTGCAAAGGAAATAAAGAATTCGCCCTTAGCGTTGGTTTTACTAATTCCTAAAAGAGTTGGGTTAGAAAACAAGTAAACCGCAAATTCTGAATTAGGAGCTAGCCCTGTGCCTTGGGCGAAAACTAAATTGCTTTGCACCATTTGCACTCTGCCTTCAGTGTTAACAGCAATAGGTGTTTCTCCATCTTTAGCCTGAAGGTTTAATACCCCACCGTTTGCTGAAACAACTTGGGCAATGGAGTTATCCAAAATAGCTAGCTTTGAAGGTTGGTATTCGTTGTTGTATAAAACAAGCGATGGAGCACTACCGATCTTTTTGTCTCCCGTGCTATTAATTAAATCAAGTGCGACTTGATCCGTGAAAGCAGTTATTTCTGCAGTAGAAATTGGTGTTGAGAAAATATCAACAATCACTGGTTTTAGAGCATCTGCTAAATCTTCAATAAATCTTTCAACTAATGATGCAGGTTGATTACTGGTACCTGGTTCTGGTTTCTCGGAAGGAGTAGTTAAAGGATTTGTTGTTATGTTGTTTTCTGGTTTTGGTTTAGTTGAAGAAGTTGGAGTGGGAGTTGGGGTTGGAGAAACTCCTCCACCACCTGATGATGGTGCAACTGGAGTTGCACTTACAGCAGAAGAAGATGAACCTGTATCAACATCATTGATTGCTGAAACTCTGAAGTAATAAAGGATTCCATTAGTTAAACCAGTAACTGTTGCTGAAGTACCAGTACTTGTGCCATCAGCAAAAGTTGACCAAGTTGAATTGTCAGTTGAATACTCAATCAAATAATCAGTAATTGCTGATCCACCATTAGATGCAGCAGTCCAAGAAAGAGAAGCTTGAGTGTTTCCTGCTGTTGCAGATAAACCAGTTGGGGCAGCAGGTGCTGTGGCGGTAACTGTGATAGTGAAAGTTTTAGTTGCTACTGCATATAAGGCAGTGTTTGTAGGGGTAAAAGTAGCAGTGATTGTTGAAGTTCCTGCATTGACTAAAGCAACACTTGCTCCACCACTTTCTGCACTTACTGTTGTTGAATCAGTGTTTGAACTTGTATAAGCAAATGTTCCTGCAACGTCAACATTTGAAGAGTTTTTTGCTGTTGGATCTGTTAAGGAAAGTGGAAAAGAACAATCAACACCAAATGTGCAAGTCACATTTGATCGTAAAGTTCCTAAGGTAACAGCTTCTCTTGCCACAACTGTGGTGGTTAAAGTTCTAGTAGAAGCAGTTGAGGTTTCATCAGGTCGGCCACCAAATTCAATTAGGTAACCATTCAAATTGCCTTCGCAAGTAAGGTCGTTCCACATTCCTCGGGCACCGCGCCAGTTAGTAACTGCGCAATCTTGACCTGGTTTCGCATCGTTATTTGGTTCGCCGCCTGCCCAACTTGAAAATGCGGCAGGTGGTCCTTGGGCAATTGCACCGGTTCCGGCAGGCAATGGAGTTTCAACTGCTCCATTCCAAATCCATCTTTGACCAACAGATCCGTTATAGCTAGAAGAGGTGTAGTTAGCAGCTGTATCAGCATCTTCTGTTGCACCAATCCAAATATTTGATGCTGAAGTTTCATTGCCAATGAAGTTATTTTCTGCTGCAGCGTTAATTTCTGCCAAGTAACCGCGTAATCCAAAAAGATAAGTTGATTCAGCAGCTATTCGGGCGTCACTCCAACTTGCTCCAGTTGAAATATATTTATAATAATGAATTGAGTTAGCGTCATAAAATTCATTTGTTCCAGGTTGAGTTGCTATACCAATACGAATACTTATGTCACCACTTGCAGAACTTGGATTCCAAGTCATTGAGGAAAGTGCAGCAGAAATTGCAGCATAAGTTCCCTTAAAGCCAAGCTTTGCTGCCGAATAAGAGGAGTATCCAGAAACTAAAGAAGTGCTACCTTGAGTTGCAGCCAAAGTTCCATTTGTTACATCAACGTTTGTCTCTGTATTAACGAACTTTACAGTTACTTGATAATTTTGAGTCTGGTCAAAACCAGTAAGGGTTACACCAACATTTGTGGCCAAACCGGAACCAAAAGTTGTGGTTCCAACTGAGATTGCAGAATCTGCTTGAGCAGGAATTGAAAATGTAGAAAATAAAACAGTTGAAGCCACAACTATGGAAATCCTTTTAGCTAAAGACTGTTTCACATTTACCCAATTCTTAATAATCAAAATTATTGATAGTGTTAAAAGAATCTAACGAAACATTTTTTGTCGTGCTTAAAACTTCACACTTGTGAAAATTCACGCTCAAATCGAACTTGGAGACAAACCTGCTCTTTCTTGTTTGAAATAGTCCAATCACCCTTCAGTTTTGAAACCCAACCATCAATAACAGCAAAACCATGCCCTTGTGTGATTTGTGCTGTATCTAAAAGTTTTCCGTTGTTAGTAATTTCCAACAATAGATCGGACTTGACTTCAGAAATAATGACTTTAATTTCTGTTGCTTTTCCGTGGACCAAACTATTTATCAAAGCTTGCTCGATAATTCGATAAATTCCAATGCCAAAGTGCTCTTCTTCTGAATCAGAAAGAGGAGTTTTAAGTTGCGTTAAGAATTTTCCATCTAAAACTGGTTTATGTGATTTTAGCAAACTTAAAATACTTGGAAACAAACCAACTGGTGAAATTGGTGGCACTATTTCAATACTAGATTTTCTAACATCTAGAATTCTGATCTGTTCAAGTTGAGCAACAATTTCTTCGACTTTTTCTGCTGTCCCGGAATCTAAATCTGATTTTATTTGGTTAAGTTGAATACCAACACTAAATAATCTGCTTTGTACTTTGTCGTGCAAATGATTAAAAATTGAAGTTCTGAATTTTTCTTCAAATGTCACAAGTGATATTTGATGCTGTTCTAGTTCTGAAGAACGAAGTTGTATTTGAAAAATTAAGAATCCTACAAGTGACTCTGTTATAGCTAGTAGCATAATCAGACGTAAATAGAAAATTACTAAAATCATAATATTCAGTTCATAGATCACAATCCAATACACCAGGATTGGAAGTACACCAATTACTAATGTTCCTAAATATTCCAAGGGCCAAAACAATAGATTTTTTCTATTTAGAATAATTCTGGACCAATAATGAATAAAAATAAAGGTATAAATAGAACTCACAAATGAGAAAAAGTGCCTTAAAAGAAGTGAAGATGCAAATTCTGGAGAAATTCCTAAAAGATTGCTGTTAGCAATTCCTATTGACCAAACGGCATAAATAGTTAATGCAGGAACAATCGCGTTAATTTTTCTCGCGCTTCTTAAAAATAAATTAAGGTTTCGAAAAAACACTTCTCGTTGTATTGCAAATCTAGAGATCAACATCATCCTTCAGGAATATTTGTTTTGTTTAAGACTTAAGTGTTCTCTCAAGCCATTTTTTAACCTTCTCACATGTGTGAAAAAAGAACAAATCGGGCTTTAATATGTTCGTTATGAACTACATTAAATTTCGTTCAGACCTAAATTTCCAATTAAGTTTTGATATTTCAAGATGGCAGAAATTCTTAAGTCACTTCCTGGTTCAGGAGCTGGAATGAGAACTGAATATGCAGTTGAAAGATCTTTTCTCACACTTTCAACCGAAATCTCAATTTTATCGGCAATGAATTTTGGCTCGTATCCGCAAGAAAGCAAAGACATAATCATGTTTTGTCGAGGTGTTAAAATATTCGTATTGGAACCGCCACCTTGAATTTTGTCTTTTTTATAAATTGACCAATTTCGATTACTCATACCTAAAGATGTGGTAATCAATATCTTCACCAGTTCTTCAATGTTTAAATCCGCTTTTTTCTCAACATATGACCAAGCTTCTAGTCCTTTAAAATTTATAAGTTCTGTTATTGCCTCGAGGGGATTTTGGGAGAAAAGAACTATTCCCATATCGGAGTTCAGTTTTCTAAGTTCGGTTCCTGTGGCAAAACCATCAAGCACACCTTGGCCAAGTGAGACATCAAGTAGAGCAACGTTTGCTTTGAAGTTTTGCGCATAAATTAAGGCTTCTTCGCCTGTTGCGAAATCAATCACATTTTCTACAGCTGAAAATTTACGCAATAAACCAGTAACTAAACCTCTTAGAGCTGAATCATTTTCAACATAAAGAATGGTTATTTTGCGATTGTGAGGCAAGTCTTCCTCTTTCACTAAATACAAAACAAAACACTTATTTGGGCTTTTATTCAATGTAGCACAATTTAGATTTAGGAGCATTTTTCTAGATTTTCACAAATGTGAAAATCTTGACTCTCTTTCAAAGCAATCTTTTATGTGCTTAATTCACACTTGTGAACAATTCAAAACCTTCTTGATTTCACCTATAGATTTCTAGACAAATCTGGGGAGATATGAATTGAAGTATTTAAGATTAAAAAGATTAGTGATTTTACCTTTGATTACTTTAATTTTTTCATCAATAAACGCACTGCCTGCTTTTGCTGCCCTTGGTGATGACTGGGATGCAACTGCTTCTGGATTAAGAGAAAATACTCCTTCCTGGGTGGCAAGCAAAATTTCTAATAATGGCACAATTCAGGTCGCAATTACCTACGATTCTGTTTATATCTCATCAGATACTGGAAATACCTGGACGAATAAACTCACCACAGATAAATATTTGGACGGTCTTGATCTCTCTAGTGATGGAAGCACAATTGTTCTTTCTTATTCAGCTGGTGCAAATGGCTCGTTTTTAGTTTCAAAAGATTATGGTCAAACTTGGACAGATTCAACTCCAGTTGGACGAAGTTCAAGTAATAATGACGTTGCAATTCTCGATTTTGCTTTATCCTCTGATGGAAATACAATCGTTGCTTTTACAAATGACGGTAGATTTTTTCATTCATCAGACTCGGGTGTTGCTTGGAGTGCTCCAATATTTCCAACCGATGTTACTGATCCATCTGCAATGGCGGTGAGCGCCGCCACTAACGGAATGTTCTCTGGCCAAGACCACGATCGTTGGAAATCAATTGACATCTCAAGTGATGGAGGAAGTTTAATAATTGGCGGTGCTGGAGTTGGAGTTAAAATATCAACCGATTTAGGAGCAACCTGGTCATTTGTCATTAATGACAATTTGAATTGGGCCAATGTAGCTTTTGCGAATAACAGTTCAACAATAATTGCCCAAACTTGGGATGATGGTCACGGCAAGGGATTAATTAAAATATCAACTGATGCAGGTCAAACTTTTTCAAATGCATCGTGTGCTCTAACTCCAGAAACTGCTTGCCTAGACACTGACTTTGGCGGACCAATTGTTTGGTCAAATTTTGCAACCTCTGCTGATAGTTCAAAAATGATTGCTATCGGAAATACAGCCGAAAGTGCCGGCTACCCAAAGCAAATTTATGTTACTTCTGATCAAGGACTTAATTGGACATTAACTGATCTAGCAACTAATTATTGGAGATCTGTTTCATCGGATTCTTCAGGCAATAATCTCTTGGCAACAGGTTCGGGAACTCAGATTTTCACTTCTCATGATGCAGGTCTTACCTGGAATACAATTTCAACTGGTTTAGTTCCAGCTTCTTATTACTGGTACGACGTTGAAGCTTCAAGTGATGGTAAATATATGTATGCGAACAGAGATAATTCAGCACTGTTTAAGTCAAGTGATTATGGAGCCACTTGGAGTAATACAAATGCTCCAGGATTTTATGCAGACGGTAACACATCAATCGCCACGTCTTCAAATGGTGCAACTGTTATTACAGCTTCTAATTTTGATTATTATGGATGCTTTTATTTGCAAGATAACTCAAAATGTTCAGCACGTTTATTAAAATCAAATGATTATGGGCAAAATTGGACCACTGTAGATTTTCCAGAAGTGATTTATTACAACTCACTTTCAATTTCCAATGATGGACAAACACAAGTTGCAAATGCCGTACTTTATAATTTCGACACAGAAGTTGCTCAGTACAAAATATATGTTTCACGAGATTCTGGTCAAACTTGGATTGAAAGATTTGAACAATCAGTAGAAGATATGGGTAATGCTGAACTTTACAATAGTTCGATCTCTGGTGATGGTCAAAAGATAATCGCAAGTACAGCCAGAAATTTTTATTATATTTCAACAGACTATGGGGTTGAATGGGAACGATTGGTATTTCCTGAAGCATTAGGTTATTTCCAAACTAGTTATAGAAACAATTTTGCAATAACTAGTGATGGTTCAAAAATTTATGCTTTAACTGATAATGGTTTGTTTCTCTCGCAAGATATGGGTTTGACTTGGTCAGAAAATTCTTTAGCACCAGAACCTTCAGAAGATGGTTACTCTGATTTTAAACTTAATCAAGACGGATCAGGAATTCTTTTAGCTGACTACGATAGAAAAGTTCTTTTCTCTGAAAATAGCGGACAAACTTGGAATACAATTTTTAACGCTGAAGGTGATTATAACCTACTAGCAATCACAGCATCCCAAGATTTTTCCACAGTTGCATTTAGCACTGAATCTGATGTTTATATTTCACATAACAGTACTTTTGTTCCTAATCCAACTCCTTCATCTTCTTCAAACAACAACAGTAGTTCTACTGCTCCCACCCCCACTCCTACCCCAACTAACAAACCAAAGATAGAAGATATTAAAGAATTAATAGAGAAAATTAAAGAAGCAAAGGAAGAAGAGAAAGAAGAATTAAAGCCTGGAACTATTGCTGCAGCTGAACCTTTAATCATGAGACTTATTGAAGATCTTCCTGTAATTCTTAAGCCTCAAATTGTTAACATTTTTACTGAAGAACCAACTGCTAATCAAGTTTTGGATATCAAGAAAGCTCTTGATTTCTTAAAAGACATTGTGGATAAAGTTGTTGTTAATCTTCCATCTTTAGTAAGAATTGGTGGAGAGATTCAAGCTTCCAGACTTGTTGTTGTGGATAACACAACTTTGCAATTAGTAACAGCTGATGGTGGGGTATTAAGTGTGCAGGCAAATGATGGAGAAAATCCAATTCCTGTGGATCAAAGTGGAAAAGTTCAAATGGTTCGAAGCAATGGTGTTGAAACCAAAGGTGTGGGACTATCCCCTAATTCTGAATTCTCTGTTTACTTGTTCTCTGATCCAACACTGCTTGGTGTTGGAAAAGCAGATGCTCAAGGTAGCTTCAATGCATCATTCTTAGTAGATAAAGATTTCCCATTAGGAAATCACACTCTTCAAATCAATGGTGTTCTTGCCAATGGCAAAACATCAAGCATCTCAATGCCAGTAAGTGTTGTTGAATCAGTTGAAATAGCAAGCTCACAAGCAATGACAAAAGCCGTTGCTGAAGTAAAAACAACTAATTCCAACTTCTACTTAATATTCCTACTAATCATGCTGGCCCTAATCGGAAGCATCATCGTTTTTAAAGGACCTCGCTTTATCTACGAACAATTCAAACAAAAAATCGAATAGAACTTTAGTTTTTTAACTAACTAAAAAGTTCTGAATGGCTGCCTAACCTAAATAAAGATTATTTCACGCATTCAGTTTTTTGAATAAATCCTTTTTATTCTTTGCCTTTGTAGTTCTACCTGATCGAGCAGCTTTCATGGCACGCACTGTTTTAGGATTTGGCATCATCAGTTCTGCTGGAACTGACTTTTCTTGGATGACTTTTAACAAAAACAGTCTGACTGCAACTGAGGTAGTTAGCCCTGAATCTGCCAAAACCTTTGAAGCTTTGTTCTTGATACTTTCTTCAATTCGAATATTGATAATTGCCTCGTTTGCCATTAGATCTCCTCTGTATATACATTGTATACACAACAGAGATTGCCCCACAATCTAGGTAAGGATGTGTGCGAAATAGTAACTTTTCTAAGAGCCGCTAATCTAGAGATATGTTCCAAAAAAGGTACAAACTCAGTATTCTCCTTACTGTTCTTTTTGTCCTTTTCCCCAATTCTTCTTTTGCCAGTGTTAATGATTTAACTGTTTCTCCCGAATCAACCACTACTTATAACCGTGCTCTTTTTAAACATTGGATAGATGCTGACAAAGACTGCTTTGACACCCGAGTTGAAGTTCTCATTGCTGAATCAAAAACCTGGCCTAAATTTAAATCCCGCTGCAAGGTATCAACAGGTGAATGGTTTTCTGTTTATGACAATTTAACAATTACCGATTCCTCAAAGCTTGATGTTGATCATTTAGTTCCCTTGCAAGAAGCTTGGCAATCAGGAGCAGATCAATGGAGTAATAAGAAACGACAAGATTTTGCTAATGATTTATCTGAAGGCAATTCTTTAATTGCCGTAACTCTTGGCACAAACAGAAGTAAAGGCAGTAAAGAACCTCAAAACTGGTTACCTACTAGTAGTTATGTGTGCCAATACTTAATTGATTGGATTGATGTTAAAAAACGCTGGAACTTAAGTGTTGATCAAGTTGAAAAAGATTTTCTAGTCAATTCTCTTAATACTTGTACCAATGGAGGGACCCCTGTAAGTAGTAATCCCACAACTTCTAACCCTGCAACAACTTCTCCTACCAAAACCTCAGGTCCAGTTGTTTCAGAAACCGGAGCACCAAAAGGATCAACTGCTAAATGCAAAGACGGAACTTATTCCTTCTCCAAAACCCGCAGTGGAACTTGTTCCAGACACGGTGGGGTCTTGGAGTGGTTAAGTAATTAGTTCTTCGCACACACGAACATCGAGACGCAAGCCACAAAGGATTACCTAGATTGCCAATGTCTAATTTTTAAGTAAACTTTCCTCAACAAAGGAGGGCTAATGCTTAAGAGAGTCAGTCGCCTTTTATTGCCAGTAACTTTGTTATTTTCACTACTGATTACCGCAAACCCAGCCTTCGCCGAAACTGCTTCCAGTGCTGGCTCTAGTAACAACTCTCTTGAATTTGGATCAGCTTCAAGCACTTTGACGCTTTCACCAGGAATTAATTTTGGAACTTCTGCTTTTACTTTTGAAACCTATTTTAAAACTGGACCCGTAATTGATAACGGATTCTTTTTAGGTGTTGGTGACGGAACTGGGTTAAGCATCAATATTCATAGTGTAACTGAAATTCAAATTGATGGTTTTTGTATTAACGCCACAGTCTTTGTGTTACCTACTGCAATGCAAGTAAACACTTGGCATCATTTAGCAATTGCACGAGATGCAAGTAATAATGAAACAGTTTGGCTAGATGGAGTAAGAGCCGCTTCTGGTTATAACAGATGGAATAACAGCCTTACCTATGGTCCAGTTTTTACAGATGATCGAAACTACAACGGTCCAACTACAGGAATAAATAAAAGTGATGCATGTGGGCATTGCAACGGTCCTGGGGATAGAGACTTTAACGGAGTAAAAATCACAAACTTCAGAGTTGTGGTTGGTAGTTCTATTTATGATCCAAATTCTCCAACCATTACTTTGCCTACTACCCCATTAGCAAATGTGGCCAACACAAAATTATTGTTAAATGTTTCTAATTCATCTGCTTTCTTAACAGATTCAAGCGGTAATCAAACAATTACAAACTCATCCGTTGTTTTTAGAGCAGCCGATACAACAGCACCTGCTGCGCCTACTTCTCTAGTCGCAACTGCGGGAGATGGACAAGCAAGTATTAGTTTTACTCAAGGATCAAATGGTGGAAGTGCAATTTCGAACTACAAATATTCTCTAGATGGCACTACCTACACTGCTCTTTCTCCTACTGCTACAACAAGTCCAATAACAATTTCTGGTTTAACAAATGCCACTTCTTACAGTATTTATCTAAAAGCAGTTAATGCCGTGGGAGATAGCTCAGCTAGTTCTTCAGTTTCAGTAACCCCAGTTGCTACAAATACCGGCGGAGGCGCAAGTTCTTCATCTCAGGGAGAAGTTATTCCAAATGTGACCACTGCAAATAGTCGTAATAGAAAGATCATTTCTTGGGATCAACCAACAGATTTAGTTTTAACTACCTATAACAAAACCACAAAGAAAACCAAGGTGTCTACTCTAAGTGGCGGTGAAGTTTCAGTAACTAATCCAAAACCTGGACAAACTGCTACCTACACAATTTCAAGTGCAAAGGGTGAAGTTTTAAAAGCCTTCACAGTTAAATCTAAACCTGAAAGTCCTAAAAAAGTTGAAGCTGTAATTCAGGCTTCGACTTTGAGTGCTTCCTGGAGTAAATCTGTTGGAGCTAAAAAATATCGAGTAACGATAACTCCTGAGATAGGAAAACCAATTACTTTAACAACTACTGATCCAAATATTTCAATTGATTTGGAAAGTGCTGGCAAGGCAACGCTAAAAGTAGTTGCCATTGGGGCAAACGGTCTTGTTTCTAAAACAGTCTTAAAAACTATTTAACTAGCAATTACAGGCTGGCCCACAGTCACACTTAACGCAAGCACATTGTTCTTTGCCGCAACAAACTGTTTCTAATTCAGACATATTCTCAAACTCCTTTCTTTCTCTCTTTTCAACATATCTTATCCACAGGCCTTTTATATCAACAGTTTCTTTCCTCTATCTGAAGCGTGAGCTTTAAAAGATTAATCATGGATTATGGACAAAAACTTACCTAACTGCTATATTTATGTCGGACAGTATTCTTGAGAAGAGATCCACTCAAACCTCTCAAGTTTGCTCAATCCTCGAGAAAACACAAGATAGGTCGATAACGAATCACATATGTGATCAACACATATGAAGGAAGTTACTTGGCTAAACGATTCTTTGAACAAAAAGTCATTTGGGTAGGTCATGATTTCAAAGGATTAGAACTTGAAGTGATCGCTGTTGAGCTAGAAGATCACTACTTCGTAATTCATGCAATGCCGAAATTATTTAGGAGGAAAAATGGCTAGAAAATCTGCTTATGTGGATCTAAAGAAAACAATTGTGAGAGATTCCCAAGGTAGAAGAATTACTGATGAATACATTAGAAAATCCCTAAAGGAATCTGAAGAAGACATCAAACAGTTCTATGCAGGAAGACCATCTCTATCTGAAGAAGGAGTCACCTCTCCTCGAGTTTCGGTGAGACTTCCAGTAAAACTTCACAAATTAGCAAAGCAGAAAGCAAAACAAAAAGGATTGTCTCTGTCTGATCTAACCAGGCTTGCCTTGGAGAAATACTTAAGAGCAAGTTAAGCGCTAGATAAAAACTACAACTTATGCATCTTCTTGCATTCATCAATCATTTCTTTTTGATGAGGCAAGAGTTGTTGGTCTTTTCTAGTTGCTGCATCACTGCCAGTTGCCATGATGTCAATAATTCCTGAAGATTTACCCAGGAATGCTTCTAATACTGCTAGGCCACAAAATGGTACATAAACTTCTGAATAGCCACCTTCATGAGTTGTCACAACTCGACCTTTTGCATATTTATCAGCCATTTCTAATACTTGATTAGCCATCCAATTAAAGGTGTAAGCATGAACTGCCATACGAGAAAGTGGATCATAATAACTTGCATCAAAGCCTGAAGCAATGAAAATAAATTCTGGTTGGAATTTATCAATTGCTGGTTTTACTACAGATTCAAATGCGTATCGATAAGCACCATCACCAGATCCTGCTGGCATAGGAATATTTATATTAAAACCAAGGCCTGCCCCTTCCCCAGTTTCAGTAATTTTTCCTTCATGTCTTGGATAAAGTTCATCTTGATGCAAAGAAATAGTTAACACACTTGGATCGTCATAAAACACAGATTGGGTGCCATTGCCGTGGTGCACATCCCAATCAATTACGGCAAACTTTTTCAAATCTGTGGTTTTCTTTAAATGTTCAATTGCCACACCAATGTTGTTAAACATGCAAAAGCCCATGCCATGATCTTTAACAGCATGATGTCCGGGTGGTCTAATTAAGGCATAAGCAACATCGACTTCACCTTTATAAACAGCATCAGCTGCAACTATTGCTCCACCTGCTGCTAAACAACCAATTTCATAACCAAAGGGGCCAAAGACAGATTCATCATCACCTGTTAGGCCTCCGTCTTTATCGGAAAGAGTTTTCATGTTTTGAATATGTTTTGGATTGTGGATTCTTTCTAATTCTGCAACGGTTGCTCTTCTAGGTTCAATATGAATTAGTTCATCTCTTAAAGATGAAACATCCATCAGGCCTTTAAATCTTCTTTTCGATTCAGGGGATTCATAATGTTTACCAGGTTGTAAGAACTCCCCTGGTTTATGACTTCCGGCGTAAGTTCCGGTGTCATGCCAAAAGTAATACTCGTGGGTGACCCATCCAGTTTTTCTTTGCTTTGGCATAAGCACAAGCCTACATATTTGTAGTGCACATTGTCTATTGAAATTAAGCAAACAATGGCAATGATCCAAAATGAACCATTGCCATCGCTTGTGTGCCCTCGAGGGGATTTGAACCCCCAACCTTCCCCTTCGTTAGGGGGGAGCTCTTTCCATTGAGCTACGAGGGCAACCCAAACAGAGTTACATTTTTCAAAAGATGATGAACAGAATTACTTTCTAATTGTGGATAACTAAATGTTGTGGATAAATAAAACCAAAAGGATTACTTTTAATTAAATTATTTGTAATTAATTTAAATTTGTGTTAACTTTATATTCTTCGTTAGGGGACAAGCTCTATCCGTAATTGAGTAACCATCTCGTAGAAATACCCCGCTTAATCGCGGGGTATTTTTATTTGAACCAAAAGGATTACAAATAGTAGAAAAACTTGGCTAACTCTTCAAATCGTGTTATGTTTGTTATCGTCGGTGGAGTGCAATATCCGTAATTGAGTAACCTTCTCGTAGAAATACCCCGCTTAATCGCGGGGTATTTTTATTTATCTCCCAGATTTGTCATAGTTTCCTAATACAATAGAAATATGAAATTGAAAGAAAATAAAATAGTCAAGATAATTACTAAACGAAAAATCTGGATCAGACAAATATTAGTTGCAGCTATTGCCTCAGCTTTTGCTTGGTTTTTGGGTGATGCTTTAGTTGAAAATGGCGGATTAGTTGCTGCAATTATTTGTAGTTTAAGTATTCGTATTTCTTTATATAAATCTGTTCGTGAAGGCTTTGGTCAAATCATTGGAACTGTAATTGGTGCTGGAGTTGCCCTTGGCACTGTGTTTTTATTTGATTTTGGAATAATTGCTATTGGTACCACTGTTTTATTTTGCGCCATTGTGGCAAGAGCTTTAAGACTTGGTGAAGTAGCTTCAGTAAATGTGCCCGTAACTGCACTGATTGTTATTGGTCCTGGTTTAAATGAAAACACGGCAGTTCATAGATTGTGGTCAACTTTAATTGGCGCTGGAGTTGCTATTGCATTTTCATATTTTTCTCATGCAAAGACACCTGCAGGAAGAACTCTTGATCAAATCATCAATATAGGTAAA
>JAPLAV010000027.1 GCA_026393095.1 Actinomycetota bacterium
GTAATTTGTCCGCCTGGTTCTTCCAAGCTGTCCATTAAGGCCACACTCATGCCACGAAATCCTGCGTAATAGGAACCATAGAGTCCTGCAGGTCCTGCACCGATGATCAAAATATCTACGTCGTGAGTTGCCATGTATCTATTCTGCTCTATTGATAAATTCTTGCGACTTGGGCGCTGGAAGAACTACTAGACAAGTACTAAATCTTCTGGTTTTTTAGCCGCTTCGCTAATTACTTTGCCAGATTCTGAAACCAACGTGGAACGTCTTGGGGTTGCAAAATGCTGGGCTACAGCTGCTAATTCATCAGCCACACTCTTACGCAATTTCTTTGTTGATCCAAGAATGGATTTAAGTTCATTGATGGCCTCAAGTAATTGTTTTTGCTCAGTTTGTAATTCAATTTTTGAAGTTTTAGTTAATCTTCTAAGGGGCATTTCCAAGATGTAAGTGGTTTGAATGTCTGAGAGTTTGAAACCTTTCATTAAGGCAGTTTTAGCTTCAGCAGCATCATCACTTGCTCTGATTATCTTGATTACTTTGTCAATATCAATAATTGCCAGTAACATTCCCTCAACTAAATGAAGACGAGCTGTGGCTTTTTCTAATCTGAATTTGCTTCTACGTTTAACAACATCTATTCGGTGTTCTAAGTAAACTTCTAGTAATTCTTTCAAACCAAGGGTTCTTGGTCGACCTTCCACAAGGGTAACATTGTTAATGGCAAAGGATTCTTCCATTGGAGTTAAGCGGTATAGGTCTTCCAAGACTTTTTGTGGTTCATGACCGTTTTTGATTTCAATAACTAGTCTTAGTCCTTTTTCGCCATCAGTTAAATCAATTACTCTTGAAATTCCTTGAAGTTTTTTGCTTTCAATTAGATCTTTCATTCTTTCAATTACTTTTTCAGCTCCCACGTTGAAAGGAAGCTCTGTGATTACCAAACCTTGTTTTTTGGCCTTTACGTTTTCAAGTTGAACTGTTGCTCTCATTCTGAAAGATCCACGACCGGTTAAGTATGCATCTTTCATGCCATCACCAATTAGGAGTTTTCCACCACTTGGCAAATCTGGTCCTGGAATGATTGTTTGGAAATGCAGCAGGCAAAACTTCAGGTTCAACTTCGCGACCATCGTAATTTGTTTTGAAATCAACAACATCTTCATCAATTGATGCAGTCAGTCCAAGAGCAGCAGGAGCTAGTTTGCATTCTGTGTAACGCATCGCTGCTGGGCCATCATCAAGTGAACCGAAGTTTCCTTGACCATCGATTAAAGATAAACGCAATGAAAACGGTTGAGCCATGCGAACAAGTGCGTCATAAATTGCACCATCACCGTGTGGATGCAAACGACCCATGACTTCACCAACAACTCGAGCACTTTTTACATGTCCTCGTTCAGGTCTTAAACCCATTTCATTCATCTGGTACAAAATTCGTCTTTGGACAGGTTTTAAACCATCTCTGGCATCAGGTAAAGCTCGAGAGTAAATAACTGAATAGGCATATTCAAGAAAAGATCCACGCATTTCTGCGGAAACGTCAATATCGATGATTCGTTCAGGATTAAGCGGCAGAGCAACAGGTTTAGATTTTTTGCTGGCCACTAAAAGATTCCTTAAAGTTTTGTATTGAACAATGTGTTTTAATCATGCCTTTATTGAGAAGGCTTTTGGTGCTGCCACACCGAATTAGTACTTATTGCCCACCTTTGGAACCGAAAAGTATTTCGTCCCAGCTAGGAATTGATGCTCTTTTTCCTTTGGCAGGTTTTGGAGAATCATTAACTGCAATAGGTTCATCAATAATTTCTTCTACAACTATTTCTTCTACTACAACAACTTCTTCAATTACATTGATAATTGGAGCAGGCTGTGGAGTTGGAATTAAAGGTGCAGTTTTAACTACTGGAGTAATAACAGGTTGTGCAACTGGTTCTTGTTTTGGAATTGGCACAGTATTTGAAACGTCTTGTTTTACACCTTCTGGAGTAACCCATTTTGGTAAATCATCAACTACTTCTTCAACAATGGTTGGCACACTTACTAATTTTGGTGCAACATGTTCAAAGGTTTGGTTTTGTGGCATATCTGGAGTTACATCTAGTAACCAACGTGCAACATCATCAAGGGGTGCAATTGTTGAAACATCTGGATTGTATGCCCAATGAGCTTCTGTTTCAC
>JAPLAV010000092.1 GCA_026393095.1 Actinomycetota bacterium
ATGGATGGTCGCTTAAATTTTGCTTTTGCTTTCATGCCTTCTAATAAACCGCGTTAGAAGCGTGGAAATGCGGAGCGACCCGCATAAACCGCAGAACTTCCTAGTTCTTTTTCAATTCTTAACAATTGGTTGTATTTAGCAACACGTTCTCCTCGAGCAGGAGCACCTGTTTTAATTTGTCCACCTTTAGTGGCAACTGCTAAATCAGCAATTGTGGTGTCTTCTGTTTCACCTGATCGATGACTCATCATGGTGGAAAACTTATTTTCTTGTGCAAGTTTTACTGCATCAAGAGTTTCAGTTAAAGAACCAATTTGGTTAACTTTCACTAATAATGCATTTGCAGTTGATTCAGAAATTCCACGTTGTAATCTGGTTGGATTTGTCACAAACAAATCATCACCCACAAGTTGAACTTTGCTTCCAACAACTTCTGTTAAGTGTTTCCAACCTGCCCAATCTTCTTCATTCATGCCATCTTCGATTGAAACAAGTGGGTAATCAGAAACTAACTTTGCGTAATAATCTGCCATCCATTCAGAAGTTCTAGCTTCTCCTTCGAATGAATATTTTCCATCTTTGTAAAATTCAGTTGCTGCAACATCAAGTGCTAATGCAATTTCTTCACCTGGTTTAAATCCAGCTTTAGCAATTGCTTCCAAAATTAGATCAAGAGCAGCACGGTTGTTTGGCAATTGTGGAGCAAATCCACCTTCATCACCTAAACCAGTTGCAAGTTTTTTACTCTTTAACACTGATTTCAATGCGTGGTAAACCTCAACACCGCTTTGTAATGCATCTGAGAATGTTTTGAAACCAATTGGTGCGATCATGAATTCTTGAATTTCAACATCAGTATCAGCGTGCGCTCCACCGTTAAGAATGTTCATCATTGGCACAGGTAAAAGATTTGCATCTTTGCCACCGATATATCTAAATAGTGATTCTTTAGCTGATTCTGCAGATGCTCTTGCAACTGCAAGGGATACTCCTAAAATTGCATTTGCTCCCAGGTTTGATTTTGTTGGTGTGCCATCAAGATCAATCATTAGTTGATCTATTTTTCTTTGATCAGTTGAATCTAAACCTTTAATTTTTGGGGCAATTTGACTTTCAATTGCTTTAACAGCTTTTAATACACCTTTACCGCCGTATCTTTTCTCACCATCGCGTAATTCATGGGCTTCAAAAGCACCAGTTGATGCACCAGATGGGACACCGGCTCGAGAAAGAGTTCCGTCAGATAGACCGATTTCTACTTCTACAGTTGGATTTCCACGAGAATCTAAAATTTCACGGGCAATTACTTTTTCAATCGTGGCCACTAATTTCTCCTAATATTTTAATTTGTTGTGCTCTCATCCTACCTTCAAGTGGTGCAGACAATTGAGGTGTGTAAATTTATGAGCATGCTTGCACCAGAATTGACCTTTGGAACACCTGACACAATTTCAAATGATCAAGGCTACTTTGGTCCAGAAACAATCACTTGGAGAATTCATTCTGATGTGATGGCTGTTGTTGGTGGCGTTCGCGCATTATTTTTACAAGCCTTAGAACCAAGAGCTTTTGGTGGAGTGCAAGCTCACTCTCGTTATAGAGAAGAACCATTTGGCAGATTATTAAGAACTGCTGAATATATAGGTGTAATTTCTTTTGGCACAAAAGAAGAAGCAGATAGAGCAGCTTCAAAGGTACGAGCGATGCATAAAGCATTAGGACTTGATGTTCCTGAATTATTGTTATGGGTTCATAACGGTTTCACAGATTCTCTATTAGATATAGCAATGAGATCAGGCATGAATTTTAGTAAAGCTGATCAAGATAGATATGTAAAAGAACAATTAATTGCAGCAGAGCTAATTGGACTAGATCCTGCAATTTGCCCATCAAATGTTGATGAATTAAATGCCTATTACGAAAATAAGCGTCATGAATTAGTTGCTGATAAAGCAGTAAGAGAATCAGCCAGGTTTATCTTCTTGCCACCAATGAGTAAATTCTTTAGATACTTAACGCCCTCACAAATTATGTGGGCAATTGTGGTCAGTTTGTCATTTGCGTCTTTGCCTCGTTGGGTAAGAAAGATGTATGGAGATTCATGGCGAGGATCCACTTTGGCAGGACCAAGATTTGCTGATGCCTCAACTAATTTAACTTTAAAAATATTGCGAAGAATGCTGTTAAAACTTCCCAATAAAGCTAAAAAAGGTCCACACGTTCAAGCAGCTGAAATTCGATTAAAACGAAAGATTAATTTAGTTTTCTGATTTCTTTATTTCTTCTCGATATTTACTTATAGCTTTTCTTAAAGCAGATTCTGAATCAATACCTTTTTCATTACACATAGCCACAAAAGACAATAAGAATTGTCCTACCTCTTCTTCACCCTGTAATTCTTGAGCCAGGTTTTCTACCCGAGGAGATTTCTTAACTTGGGCAATCTTTTCATCAACACTTTTAACTCTGGTTATTAATTTGTCTGCATGCATTAAAGCAGGCATGGCAACAGGAACTCCATCAGTAATTGAGGTTCTCCCTTTTTCTTTTTGTTTGATTTGTTCCCAATTAGCTTCAACTTGTTCTTTAGATAACTCTCCACTGTCATCAAAAATGTGAGGATGGCGTTTTACAAGTTTGTTCGTTATGACATCTGCAACATCATCAATATTGAATGGATCTGTTTTATCTTCTTGAGCAATTCGAGAATGAAAAACTACCTGTAATAAAACATCGCCTAATTCTTCTCTGATTGCTTGGCGATCTCCTGATTCAACAGCTTCAGCAAATTCAAAAGATTCTTCTAATAAATATTCAATTAAACTTTGATGAGTTTGTTCGTTATCCCAGGCACAACCATCTTTGGATCTCAAAATACTCATTAATTCAATAAGTCCTGCCACACCATTTTTGCTGGGTGGAGTGTGTTTTGCCATTTACTTAAGGGTTTGTAAGTAGATCACTCGGTTTTGCAAAAGCAGGTTCACTTAATTCATTTGCAGGTGGCGCAATTGATCCGTTTTTTGAAACCCATGAACCATAACGAGGATTAATTTCAATTTTTTTAGAATTTGCAATCTTTAGAAGTAATCCTTCACCTCTTGCTCTTTGTACCAATTCAGGAGCACCTGGTTCAAGGACTTTTCCTATTGCTTCGAGCGCGCGATTTTGACTTAATACTTCTTTAATTAGCATCGGAGGCACATTTCTAGATCCAGCAAACACAGCTAGTGCTTCTGCTCCACCAGATTGTTTTTCTAATGCTTCATAATCTTTAGCAACTAAACTTTGGTCAACAATCGCATTTGATTCAATAACAGCTTCATTAATAATTTGACCAATAATTAATCGAGCAAGAACACCTCTAGTTTGAGCAGTTCCTTGATCATTATTTTCGATTGGTACAACAGCTCTTAAATCATCTAAGTAAACACTTAATTGATCAGAAGTAATTCGAGTATCGCCCACAAAAGCTGCTGTTCCTGGGTTTTGTTGACCACAGGCAATAAGAACACTGGAAACAAAAAGTAAGCCAACTACTTTCTTTAATTGCTTCTTCATGGTGTTCCTTTCAGTTCGTCTTCAAAAACTTGATTGAATAATTCTGTTATCCAGTTGAGTAATTCTTGATTCTTTAATACTTGACCATTAACAAGTGAAGTTAGTGGTGCAGGTACTTGAATCGATCGTACTGTTGCACGAACTTGAGTTCCTGGGTACAGACGATTAAGTCTAAGGATTCGAGAATCTGGTAATTCAAGAGGTGCAAATCTAATGACTTTTCCTTGTTGCACTATTTCACTAACGCCAACTTTTCTGGCTAATACTCTTAATTTGGCAATAGCCAGCAATATTTCTACAGGTGGACCAAACTTTCCAAATCGATCCATTAATTCCTCAGCAATATTTGCCACTTCTGATTCTTCTTTGACTTCAGCAAGTCTTCTATAAATTTGCATACGAAGTCTTTCTTCTTTGATGTAATCATGTGGAATATGAGCATCAAGAGACAATTCAATTTTGATTTCTGTATCAACCTTTGGTGCTTCACCTTTTGCAACAGCTAGTGCTTCACCAACTAATCTGACATATAAATCAAATCCAACTTCTGCAATATGACCTGATTGTTCTCCACCTAAAATATTTCCGGCCCCTCGAATTTCTAAATCTTTTAGTGCAACTGCCATTCCTGAACCTAAATCTGTGTGTTGAGCAATTGTGGTTAAGCGATCGTAGGCATTTTCTGTTAAAGGTTTTTCTTCTGGATAGAAGAAGTAGGCATATGCTCTTTCTCTGGCTCTGCCAACTCTGCCTCTGATTTGATGAAGTTGGGATAAACCGAAATTGTCTGCTCTATCAACAATTAAAGTATTAGCATTAGGAATATCTAAACCAGATTCAACAATGGTTGTAGAAACTAGTACGTCATACTTTTGGGCCCAGAAATCTAGAATGACTTGTTCCAATTCATGTTCATTCATCTGTCCATGTGCAACAGCAAATTTTGCTTCTGGAACTAGTTCTTGTAATTCATTAGTAACTCGATCAATACTTGCAACTCTGTTATGAACGAAGAAAACTTGTCCATCTCTTAATAGTTCTCGTCTAATGGCAGCTGCTACTTGTCTTTTATCGTAAGGGCCAACAAAAGTTAAAATTGG
>JAPLAV010000063.1 GCA_026393095.1 Actinomycetota bacterium
CCACCTGGGCAAGCCCGGTTAGAAATCATTTAGAGATCCCTAAAGATTACAAACTAATAGTTGGATTATCCCTTGGTTATCCAAGTGATAATCCAGTTAATACTTTTAATGTGGGCAGAGACGATCTAGATTTAGGGTTTTGATCTCACCCCAGGTTCTAGCTCACCGACGTTTTCCTAGGTAAGTCCTGTGGATACTCAGAATAATTAGGGAAAATTCACTTTTCTGTAGTTGTTCATTAGTTGCCCCTTTTAATAGAGTTTATTAAAATTTCTGGTATCCAAGGAGGCGTGTGAAAACAGCCAGCTATAAAAGTCCAGTCTGGGGCAAAAGCAGAATATTTATCAGGCTCTTTTTGATATTGAGTATTTCACTATCTTCGACCCTGATCCTAAATCCACACAAAGTTTACGCAGCCACAATTTCTCCGGTTGAATTATCTAATTCTCCAACTGCTGATTGGAGATCAATTTCTATGACCGAAGATGGAACAAAAATTGTGGCCGGGGCCACCACAGGTATTTGGGTTTCCTCAGATTCAGGTGCTTCTTGGACAAAACGAAACAACACATCAAACATAAATAGTGTGAAGCTTTCTGCTGATGGAACAAAAATTTTTGCGACATACAGAGGCAATGCAAGCTCTCAAGTTCTGATTTCAAATGATTTTGGATTGTCGTGGAGCACAAGCAGACCAACCGGTTATGAATGTTGGGATGCTTGTGCACTTGATATTAGTAGCGATGGCACAAAAATTTATTTAATTAACTATGGTTTAGGAGTATATGTTTCAAGTAATTCTGGTACATCTTGGACACAGACTAATTCCAATCGTTATAATTTCACTTCGGTCGCATCTTCAAGTAGTGGTCAGTATGTTTTAGTTAGTGAAGAATTAAATAACAAACTTTATTTATCGTCCGATTATGGACAAACTTGGATTAATTTATCAGCAGCAAATTCATTTAACACTAACTGGGTATCTGTAGATATTTCTGATGATGGACAAAAACTAGTAGCTACTGGATATGGAAACTATGTTTATACCTCTTCAAACGGGGGGACAACTTGGACAACACGTACAGCTGTTTCTGGAACTCAAGTTAGAGTTGCCTCCTCCTCCGATGGAAATGTAATTGTTGCAACAAATTGGGGTAGCAACTTAAGACTCACAACAGATGGTGGAGCAAACTGGGATTCTGAACCAGTGAATAGATATTGGTTTACTCCAGCAATTAATCCAAGCGGCACAAAAGCATACATGGGGATCGGGGAATCCAATGGAAAAATTTATTCGTTAACAATTTCAAGTAGTCCTTCTGCCCCAACTTCGTTATCCGCTACAGCCGGAAATGGCCAAGCAACAATAAGTTTCATAGCTGGATCAACTGGTGGAAGTGCCATAACCAATTACAAATATTCTCTCGATGGAACCATCTACACAGCTTTATCGCCAACTGATGCAGCTTCACCAGTAACAATTACCGGGTTAACTAACGGAACTACATACAGTATTTCTTTAAAATCTGTAAATTCTACAGGTGATAGTTCTGCTTCGGCATCGGTCTCGGTGACCCCATCCACAACTCCATCTGCTCCTACGTCTTTAACAGCCACCGCTGGAGATGGGCAGGCAACAATTAGTTTCACAGCAGGATCAGATGGCGGAAGCACAATTACTAACTACAAATACTCAACAGATGGAACCAATTACACAGCTTTATCCCCAACAGATTCAGCTTCCCCCATAACTATTTCTGGATTAACCAACGGAACTTCCTACACAATTTACTTAAAAGCAGTCAACGCCAATGGCGATAGCGCTGCATCAAGTTCAGTCACAGTTACTCCGTCTGCAACTCCATCTGCTCCTACGTCTTTATCAGCAACTGCAGGAGATGGGCAAGCAACAATTAGTTTCACAGCAGGATCAGATGGTGGAAGTGCCATTACGAATTACAAATACTCAACAGATGGCACAAATTACTCAGTCTTGTCCCCCACTGATTCTTCCTCCCCAATCACAATTCCTGGATTAACCAACGGAACTAATTACTCTATTTATTTAAAGGCTGTTAACTCCAGCGGTGACAGTTCAGCTTCAAGTTCAGTTTCTGTTACTCCAGTTGCTCCCGCAGTTTCTGCCAGTGATTCAAGCGGTCCAGATAATTACTTTGAACCAATTCGAAAAGTAGAAGTATCCAACGGAATAATTAACTGGGAACCAAATAGGAAAGTTGTAATTAGTAAATTTGACCCAAGTAGTAAAAAATCCACGATTATTGAAAGTGTCAATGGTCAATTGGTTCTACCAAAAGCAAAACCAGGTCAAAGCGTTTCTTACTCCATCATGGCAACAGATGGGACTGTATTAAAAGAAGTAACTATGAAAACCAAACCTAATGCCCCAAAAATAGACAGAGTGGCCTCACAAAAATCTGAAGTTTTAACCAAAAACAAAAAAATAGCAATCACAGCTCAATGGAAGAAAGATAATTCCGTTAAGAAGTATATTGTAAAAATCACACTCGAAAATGGAAAATCAATCACAGCTTCCACAACTGATCCGAATTTTTCAATCATTACTGACGAAACTAAAGGTGCCACAATCACTATTACAGCGGTAGGAAAAAATAACTTGACTTCGACTGTGACTAGAAAGATCTAGATTTTAAGACTTAATTACTTGATTTAAAGTCACTTCACCCTTGTAGTGAACTGAAGTAATAGAAAACTTCTGGCCCCCAAGAATGGGGGCCCAAGCCTTTATTTGTTTAATTTCAGAACCTAAAAGATTAAAGGCCAAACGGGAAACCTGAACTCCTGAAACAATGCCAAAGATATGAGAAGAAACAAACTTAGATAAGTATCTGCCAATAACAGTAGGCATTGAACCAATAAAGACAGAAATGAAATAAGCACCTAAG
>JAPLAV010000087.1 GCA_026393095.1 Actinomycetota bacterium
GTAAGGAAATTCTGCTCTTCCTGGCAATACTGGAACAAGAGCACGTTCTGCTAATGCACCGTGACCAATTTCTCTACGCTTTGGAGTTCCCACTCTTCCGGTTTCACCAGTTGAATAAGGAGGCATGTTGTAGTTGTGCATATAACGCTTGGTGGTTTCTGGAGACAAAGTATCTAGCTTTTGTTCCAAATCCAACATGTTTAATGTTGTTACACCCAATACTTGGGTTTCACCACGATTAAACAATGCAGAACCGTGAGTTCTAGGCAGAATACTTATTTCTGCTGACAAATCACGCAATTGCACTGGAGTTCTTCCATCAATACGGATCTTGTCGCGTAATACTCTTTCGCGCATTACTTTTTTAGAAACAGAACTAAACGCGGCTTTAATTTCTTTTTCGCGTTCAGGAAATTTATCTGTTGTCGCAGCCAAAACTTCAGCTTTTGCTTCATCAAGGGCAGTTTGTCTTTCAACTTTGCCACCGATTTGCATTGCTTTAGAAACAGCTTGAGTTGAAAATGCTGCTACTGCTTCATAGACATCATCTTGATAATCTTTGAATATTGGAAATTCTTTAGTTTCCTTAGCAGCAACTTTGGCAAGTTCTACTTGTGCGCGACACAATTCTTTAATGAATGGTTTAGCGGCTTCAAGTCCTTGCGCCACAACTTCTTCAGTTGGTGCAGTTGCTCCACCTTTAACTAATTCAATTGTGTGTTCAGTTGCTTCTGCTTCAACCATCATGATTGCAACATCGCCATCTGGTAACACTCTTCCTGCTACCACCATGTCAAATACTGCATCTTGCAAATCTGGCCACTTAGGAAATGCCACCCAATGTCCATCAATTAGTGCAACGCGTACGCCACCAATTGGACCTGAGAATGGTAATCCTGCTAATTGTGTAGAAGCTGAAGCTGCGTTAATTGCTAGGACGTCATATAGAACATGTGGATCTAATGACATAACAGTTACTACAACTTGAACTTCGTTTCTTAATCCTTTAACGAATGCTGGACGAAGTGGGCGATCAATTAATCTGCAAGTAAGAATTGCAGCTTCACTGGGACGACCTTCACGTCTAAAAAATGAACCAGGAATTTTTCCTAGTGCATACATTTTTTCTTCCACATCAATTGTTAATGGGAAAAAATCAAATGAGTCTTTTGGTTCTTTACCTGCAGTAGTTGCAGACAAAACCATGGTTTCGTCATCTAAGAATGCTTGAACAGCACCGCCAGCTTGTTGAGCTAGACGTCCTGTTTCAAAGCGGATATTTACTTTTCCAAACGGTCCGTTATCTATAACAGCCGTTGATTTATGTATTGCTGAACCCGTCATGGGCTTTCCTCTGTTTTCATTACAGGGGTAATTTTATTAAAAGAAATAAGATAATAATTTTGTCTGACCCGGTCATCGATCGAGATGCACGGAAAAAATCTTTCCGGACATCACTACCGAGGACCGAAGGTCATCTTCGGTTATTTCTTCTAACTAATTACCCGATTGGTTTGTTTATCGAATAATAAATTAAATGAGTTAGCGACGAATTCCTAAACGTTCGATCAAAGCACGGTATCTGTTGATATCAGTTTTGCCCAAGTAGTCGAGTAAACGACGACGACGGCCTACTAACAACAATAAACCACGACGTGAATGGTGATCGTGTTTATGAGTCTTCAAATGTTCTGTCAAATGATTAACACGTTCGGTTAACAAAGCGACTTGAACTTCTGGTGAACCAGTGTCACCTGAATTAGTTGCGTAACTTGTGATTACAGCTGACTTATCGAATTTCTTCTCACTCAT
Organism: Actinomycetota bacterium; assembly: GCA_026393095.1. Lineage (GTDB taxonomy): Bacteria > Actinomycetota > Actinomycetes > S36-B12 > UBA5976 > ATZT02. Next base: position 1,813 of record JAPLAV010000087.1, read on the forward strand.
TTAATTCTTCTTTCCTTGTAGTTATTCGGGTGCTAAACAAATGATTTTCATTTGTAAGGATTTTTAGTCACGATAAACCGAGCACCCGCTCAGTAAATCGTCACTTCTAAGGCTATCAGCCGTTGTAGGTGTGACTGGTGAGACGTCTAGTTTCTTCGACATCTCGAGCCATTTGTGAGACAAGTTCGTCAACGGAGTCATATTTAACCGTTTTACGTATCTGCTTCACAAAATCAAAAGAAACCTGTTCACCATATAAATCAAGATCAGTTCTATCTAAGGCGTAAGCTTCAACTCTTTTTTCTTTACCGTCAAACGTGGGATTTGTACCTATTGATATTGCTGCAGGTAAAACTTCATTCGTTTTTGATCTAAATAAATAACCTGCATAAATTCCATCTTCGGGAACTGACATTTGATGTGGTGTTTCTAAATTTGCGGTTGGA
>JAPLAV010000104.1 GCA_026393095.1 Actinomycetota bacterium
GTGCTGCTCGAGCAGTATTACAAATTGCTAGAAAAACCACAAAAGAACGAGACCTAGCAAAATCTTGGTCAACACTTGCTAAAGAAGCAGCTGAAATTATGCAGAAAACTGCCACAAAATAGGGGAATATATGAAGACACCTAGAGAAATTGCTGAGTCATATTGGAAAGCAGAATGCGCCAGAGACACCAAAGCTGTTTTAGAGCATTACCACCCTGACGCAACTTTTTGTCCACCTGGACAAAAACTTGTAGGACACGATCAAATTAGTACTTTTTATGATGCATCAGGAGAAGCATTTCCTGGCTTAAAAGTTGATATTTTGCATGAAGTAAGAAATGGCGATGAAAGTTGTATTGAATGGTACGCAACTTTAACTGATAAACAAGGAAATGTTTTTAACATTCCTGGAGTAAACGTAATTAAAATAAGGGATGGAAAATTTGAATCTGTCCACGCATACTTTGATCCAACAGTTTTAAACGGCTAGTTTTCTAAAGTTTCCACATAAGTTCTTAAACTTTTAGCATTGTCTAAAAGATTACCTCGGTGAAGTGCCCCACCAATTAATAGGAATGTATCTTTTCCAAAAAATGTTGCAATTTCTGGAATTCTCTCAATTGTCATTCCACCACCTGGTGAAGGAAAAATTGGCTTCATATTTCCTAATTTAGCTCGACAAGAATCGGCAATTTTTGTGCATTCCTCTTTGGAAAAACTAAATCTGCCTCCATAGTTAGGAAAAACACTTATGTCTGCACCACTTAAACGCATTAAAGTTGCTAGAACTATTTCGTGGTTTAGACCATGATTGCTATTCATGAAGTGAGAACCTAAAAATGAGGGATGACTCATTAAAGGAATAGAAACTTCATCGTTGTCTGCAATCATGCGCACGGTGTCAAAGCCAGAGACTCCAGGTAGAACCATTAATGCACCACTTCCTAATTTACGAGCAGTAATGGCACTTTCTAAAATTTCTTCGGCTGGACGATTAATGCTGGGAGCATAAACAGATTTACGATTAAATTTTTGGTTTGCTTTAACTACAGCACCTGCAATAACTTTTACTCTTTCATTCCATTTAGCCCAAGGTTGATTAGCCAAACTGTGATCATCTTTTATTAAATCAATTCCTGCTTCAACCATGACTGTGGCAATTTTGGCTAATTCAGCAGAACTTAAACCCATTGGTTTTAAAGCAGTAGCCAAGATAGGACGTTTCTTTGCTCCTAGAATTTCTCTTACTCCACTTATTCCAAAACGTGGTCCTTTAAAAGAGTTTAAAAAGTCTTCAGGAAAATCAATTTTTGTCACTCTTACATCTGGAAACATCGAAACATTTCCCCAAACGACATTTAACATCTGCCCAATTTCGTAACCAGTGGTATCAGTGTTGTAGTCGATTACAACTTCTGTCTTAGCATTCCCAATTTCTTTTGAGGAAACCACTTGGCCAACAACTTGTTCTTGGATCCATTCAGGAGCTAAATCAAAAGGAAATTCAATGGTTTGCTCAACTCTGATTGCTTCGATTACTTCTTTGCTGGTGTCAGAATTTAGATGATAAGTAATCTGAATTGACGACATATTAACTACAACGCTTCAGCTTTTGCAGTGCTATGAACATCGATGACTCTAGTTTGAGAAAGCTCTTCTTCTGATATTTGCAAATTCTTATCCATGAGTTTTTCAGTTGCTTCAATGAGGTTTCGAGCACTCATTCCATATTTATGAAGCAAATACTTTTGAGAAGCACCATGTGCGTAAGTATCTTTCAAACCAATCTTGATTAGTTTCTTACCAATTCCATGTTCTGCAATTAGATCAGCTACAGCACTTCCCAAACCACCAATCACACTGTGGTTTTCCATGGTGATCACTCCGTATTTACTTGACTTAAGGCTTTCAATTACTTGAGGATCGGTGAAAGGTTTCAAAGTTGAAATGTGTAGATGTTGCACACTTACCCCGTGCTCTTTAAGCGCAGGAATTGCTCTTAAAGCTTCTTCGGTGGAAATTCCAGAACTTAAAATTGTTACATCTGTTCCTGTGCTCAAAACACGTGCTTTATTAAATTCCATAACTTCATTTTTTGGAAAAATTCGAGATATTTCTCCACGAAGCATTCTTATATAAACCGGTCCATCAATTTTGTGCGCAACTTCGAGAATAGATTCAACTTCTGTTGCATCTCCAGTTTCTAGGATTGTCATATTTGGAATTCCACGCATAACGTTCACATCATCAATTGCTTGATGGGTTACTCCTCCTGGAGTTGTGATTCCAGGCAAAAAACCAACCATTCTTACGGGAAGATTTGGGTAAGCCACTGACATCTGAAGTTGATCAAGAGGTCTTCTATAGATAAAGACAGCAAATGTATGAATCCATGGCTCAAATCCTTCTCGAGCTAAACCACCAGCAAAACCAAGCATGTTTTGCTCACCTAGGCCAAAAGAAAAGAATCTATCTGGGAAAGTATCTCTAAATTTTCCAACTTCGCAAGAACTGGTTAAGTCTGCTGATAAAACCACAACTTCTGGTTTGAATTTGCTCCATCTGACAAAGTTTTCAACGTGTGGTCTTTTAACAATTTCGTAAGCCATATTATTTCCAGGCTTTCAAGAAATTGTTGTATTTGATTTTTTCAAAAGGGTTAGCAAATCTAACGTAATGAAGTGCATCAGGTCTATCTTTTAATATTTCAATTCCCTTTGCAGGATCTGTGTAACCAAGAATTACTTTAGGTTTATCTTTGGCAGAAAATCCAGATTGTAATATTTGATTTATATCGTTGCCATCAATCTTGTCAACATCCCAACCAAAACTTTTAATTCTGTCAATCAATGGTTCAATTGACATAACTTTTTCCATTGGACCGTCTACTTGGTTTCTGTTTACATCAACAATTATTCGAATGTTGTTTAATTCATGAAAACTAATTGCAGATAATGCTTCCCAGGTTTGTCCTTCTTGAAATTCTCCATCTGACATAAATATCCAAGTTTTTCCTGATTCACCACGTAACTTTCTTGCTAAGGCAACTCCTCCAGCTTGCAATCATCTCGACAGTTGTGCCATCTTTATTAAATTTCTCTAATGACTTCTCAGTTAATCTTCCTGTTTCGATAAGTGCTGCATAAATAACCAATGCGTAATGAGCGGGGCTGATAAATAAACGATCTAAATCTGGACCTTTTTTGCCATGAAATTCTGCACCGGTTATGTAGTCAGTGAAATTTTTGCTAGGCACATCAACAAAATCACGAGGCTCCAAAGGAGCAGGAAGAGGGGAAAGATTAACAAGATTTGTGTAAAGGCAAGCAAGAATTTCGGCAGCAGAACAAGCTTGGCTTAAATAGCCACCATTGTTTTTAACGGTGTGCTCAAGAACTCGATGACGAATTCCATGGGCGATAGAGGCGATTTTCTCTATATCCATCTGCGGATTTTGCTTAGATATGCTCATTTCGATTCAGCATAGCAAAGAGAATAGTTGTCCTACAAGTTAAATTTGCAAGTAAAATGCCCCCGCAAGATTCACGAGGGCATTCTTCTTTGGAGGGTAAAACAGTTGAGGGAAGTCTTAACCAGCGAATGGTAATACTTCTTTTACTGGGGCATAGATGGCCTCGCGGTCATCTTCACTCATGGCACCCCAAACGCCGTATGGCTCACGAACAGCTAAAGCGTGTTCAGCACATTGGCGAAGTACTGGGCAGGTGGCACAAATTGACTTTGCTAAAGCGATTCTGTTCTCGCGAGCAGGTCCACGTTCACCTTCAGGATGAAAGAAGATCTCAGGATCTTCCCCACGGCATGCCCCTTTTAGCTGCCAGTCCCAAAGATCTGCGTTAGGTCCTGGAAGACGAGTTACATCAGCCATGTTTTTCCTTTGTTCGAAGTACTGCTTTAAACAATACAATATTGTTCGTAAATTAGTCAACCATACCCCCTGACTAATTTTGTGAAGTGTCTCTCAGGGGCTTACGATTGGCCAAAGTTGTTCAACCAGGGGAGAATTGGCTTCATGGCCGACGATGACGTTGCAGAAATCTCCCTTGGTTTGACCGTGGCCGTGGTGGCCCGACGAGTAGGGGTTGCTCCTGCCACCCTTCGCACGTGGGAGCGCCGATATGGAATCTGTCCCAGTGATCGTTCCAGTGGAGGACATCGTCGCTACTGCATAACCGATGTTGCCCGTCTTGAATTAATGAGACGTTTAGTTTTGTCAGGAATGCCTGCCGGAGAAGCTGCTCGAGTGGCATTGAAATCTGAAATAAATGATGTTGGCGATATTTCGTTAGTTGACTCAAATACCTTGGGCGGCAAAATCGATTCTGTCTTAAGTGATTTAACTCTTGAATCAGATTTTGGTCATCCCGGTGGCGGTTCGGTTTTATCGATGCAAGGATCCCCTGCAATTGCTAGAGGACTTGCTAAAGCTGCTTATTCACTTGATACCCAAGCTTGCACACAGTTAATTCAAAACAGTATCCATGCTCGCGGTGTTATATGGACCTGGGAAAAATTGTTAATACCAGTTTTGATTGCTTTGGGTAAGAAATGGGAATTAACGGGAGAAGGAATTGAATCTGAACACATTTTAAGTGAATGCATTATTGGTCAGATGAAACAAGTATCAGAACAGTTAGTTGCTCCTGTGAACATGCGCCCAGTTCTTCTTGCTTCTGCGCAAGATGATTTACACACCATTCCACAATATGTTGCTGCTGCAGCTTTAGCGGAAAGAAGAATTGGCAGCAGAACTCTTGGTGCCAGAGTCCCTTACGCAACTTTAGTAAGTGCGATGAAAAAACTAGCCCCTGCTGCGGTTTTAATCTGGGGACAAGTCCCCGTTAAAACACTTCCTCCTGAATTTTCTGAACTGATTAATGCTCGTCCCACACCTCTTTTATTGATGGCAGGGCCAGGTTGGCCTGATCGTTTGCCTCAAGGTTTTAAACGAGCAGGAGATCTAACTTCCACAATCACAGCAATTAGTAATGCTGTGGGGCAATAAAAACCTATATTTAAAGAAACTTTTTAAAGCTTTTCTTCGTCACAAGTTAGTGATGAAGGTATTGATTTTTGATTCAAATCCAATAACTCTCGAACAGGTTAAAAGTAAGGTTTCAAAATCAAAGCAGATTTCAGAAATATATTCATGCAAGAGTGCGAATAACTTTTCCCATTTGATTGAAACTAAAAATCCACAATTTGTATTTCTTAACCAAGAAGCTGCAAATAAAATCAAGCAAAAACATCAGATATCTACTAGGAGATTTGTTCTAATTGTTGAACCTAATAAAATGCTTGAATTGGATCACAAAGCATTGCAAATTGTCGATGCACTTATTCAAACCAAAGCAACAGAACTGGAATATCAGATTTTGATCTCGGCACTAAAACTTGAAATAGGCAAATCCCGCCCTATTCGCAAATTGACCTCTCCTAAAGGAACTCCACCCAGGCTTACTCCTCGAGAGATTCAGATTTTGCACTACTTATCTCTGGGAAAAAGTGATCTAGCAATCTCAAATGAGCTGCAAGTTGGTTTGCCTACGGTTAAGACTCACGAAAGAAGAATCTTCTCCAAGTTACGAGTAAGCAACCGAACTCATGGGGTTGCCCAAGGGATTAGATGGAACATCATCTGACATAAGACCTAGTGGGCAACTAAGTCAGCGCATTCCAGCTTTGCAAGATAGGCTTCATGATTGTGACTGAAGTCGAAATTGGCGGTACCAAGCGTGGTCGAATCGCATACTCATTCGACGATATAGCGCTAGTTCCAACCAGGAGAACTAGAAATCCTGAAGACGTTTCCACTAACTGGAAAATTGATGCTTACGATTTTTCTTTTCCAATCATGGCTGCTCCCATGGATTCGGTTGTTTCACCCGATGTTGCGATCAATTATGGCAAATTAGGTGGCTTAGCAGTTTTAGATTTAGAAGGTTTATGGACTCGTTACGAAGATCCACAAAGTGAATTTAAAAAAATTGCTAACGCTAAATCAAATTCAGCAGTTGAACTTTTACAACAGATTTATTCAGCACCGATAAAACCAGAATTGATAAAGGAAAGAATCAAACAAATTAAATCAGCAGGAGTTATAGCTGCAGCTTCGTTATCTCCTCGTGCTGTTGTTAAACATTTTAAATCAGTAGTAGAAGCAGGCATTGATATTTTTGTAATTCGTGGATCCACTGTTAGCGCTGAACATGTTTCAACAGGGGATGAACCCTTAAATCTTAAGAAATTTATTTATGAATTAGATGTTCCAGTAATTGTGGGCGGTTGCGCATCTCATCAAGCAGGTTTGCATTTAATGAGAACAGGGGCAGCTGGAGTTTTAGTTGGCTTTGGTGGCGGAGCAGCTCATACAACTGCTGATGTTTTAGGTGTAAGAGTTCCCATGGCAACAGCAGTAGCCGATGTGGCAGCTGCCAGAAGAGAATATTTAGATGAATCTGAAGGAAGATATGTTCACGTAATTGCTGATGGTTCTGTGGGCAAGAGCGGTGACATTAGTAAAGCAATTGCAATGGGTGCAGATGCAGTAATGGTCGGGTCAGCTTTGGCTAGATCAAATAGTGCACCAGGTGGCGGAAAACATTGGGGCTCAGAAGCTGTTCATAAAGATTTGCCACGTGGTCAAGTTGTGGAATTAGGAGTTGCTGGAACTTTAGAACAAATTCTTTTTGGTCCATCAACAAATGCAGAAGGAACACTTAATTTAGTTGGAGCCTTAAAACAAGCAATGGCTACAACTGGATATAGCGATTTGAAAGAACTTCAAAGAATTGAAGTCGTAGTAAATTCCGTTAAATCTTAATTAACTTTAAACGTAACACTTACTACTGCACGCACACTTTTATCGATAGTGGAAGTGTCATAACTTCCATAATCTGATTCAACTGAATCAGGTGGATTTACTTGTACAGAACCACTTGAACCTGAAATTGGATCTCCTACAGTTCCACCAATTGCGGCCACCATTGCAGTTGCTCTAGTTTTTGCATCGGCTACGGCTTCTTCAATAACTTTTGGTCGAAGCTCAGCCAAATTAGATAAGTAATATTCAGGAGTTCCAGAACTTGCTGATATTCCAGTTTGTAAAACTTGACCAATATTTTCAGTTGCCTTTTTTACTTTCTGAACTTCTTTAGTCCTAACTCGCAAAGGTTTATTTGCCACATAACCAATAATGTTTGAGGTTTGTGTTCCATTTGCGACTTCATAAGCTGTTGAAGTTGAAACTCCATAGGAGGTAATTTCTTGTGCTGAAATTCCTTGTGAAACCAGATATGCAACGAGTGCTTTTGTGTCAGAGTCAACTTTTGCAACTGCCTCTGAAATTGAAGGAAGTTGGGTGTTGATGTAGATATTCCAAACAGCTGTATCAGCTGTTGCTTCCACTTGAGCAGAGCCAGTAACAGTTATTCCTTTTCTACCCTTATCGCTTAATCCACCTGAGACAAACCATAAACCAAAGAAAATTCCTAGAGAGACAACTATTGAACTTGCCATAACCGTAATTAAAACGCTGCGTGTTTTCATAACTTCAGCGTATCACAGGCGTATGTTTGTAAATATGGACATTACATATAAATCGTTTGTGTTAGCGCACTTTATTGGTTTAGCTGCTTTATTTGGTGGATTCTTTGTACAGATGAAATCAAAAACAAAAGTAGTAAACCCTGCAATGTTTCACGGAGCATTGACCCAATTAGTCACCGGTATTGCACTTGTCGGATTGGCCGAATCAGGCGCTGTTGATGAAGAATTAAACATGACCAAAATTTCTATTAAATTATTGGTTGTTTTGATCATCACGATTTTGGTTTTCATCAATCGCAAGAAAGCTTCAGTTTCTACTGGACTCTGGGCAATGATTGGTTTACTAACGCTGGCAAATATGGCAGTGGCGGTTTACGTTTAAGCGTTAACCTCAAAAAACATTTCAGCAAACCTGCCCTCGGGCAGGTTTGCTGCTTTTGAAGCCATAGCCATCCAGCCGGTAACTCTTTCTCTTAAATCTGTGACGTGAGCAGTTTGCGATTTGTGAGATTCAAGTGCTTGGAATTTCAATTCAATATTTTCTGTTACATCTAAGTATTTAGTTGGTGAGTGATGTGACATCACCCATATTTTTGGAACGTTCCAAGGTTCTAAACCTTCTTTTAGTAAATGTGGGAATGCAAATTGATTTCTTGCATCTGGATAAACAGCTTGCACCGCAACTTCACCAACAGCCATGTGATCGGGGTGTGAAGCAGGCATACGAGCCCAGTTTCTTTCAGGAGATTGGGTGATCAAGATTTCTGGCTTTGCCATTCTTATAACTCTGACAAATTCTTCTCTTAAAGAGAGACTTGGCACGATAGATCCATCGTCTTTTCCTAAGTAATGAATTGTGTTAACACCTAGTATTTTTCCGGCGGCACTTTGTTCAACTCTTCTTATCTTTCGCATTTCTTCTCTACTGATTGATTCATCTTCGCCACCTTGGTGACCATCAGTAGTGATGCAATAAGTAACTTCTACGCCAAGTTTTGTCAGTGTTGCAATAGTTCCGCCAGCACCAAAATCAACATCATCTGGATGTGCTGTGATAACTAATACTTTGGTACCAGATTTAGGTAGCTCTAGTGGTGTTAGAACAGGTGAACTCATAGGTAACAACTTAGACTTAAGCAATGTCTGTTAATCAATCGGCTTTAGATGATTTAAACCCTCAGCAAAGAGCAGCGGTAACCCACCAAGGTTCACCGCTATTAATTGTGGCAGGCGCGGGTTCTGGCAAAACTAGAGTTTTAACAAGACGAATTGCTCATTTGATGAGTGAGCGTGTAGTAAGTCCACACGAAATATTGGCAATTACTTTCACCAATAAAGCAGCAGGTGAAATGAAAGAACGCGTTACCGAACTCGTTGGTGGTCCAGCTCGAATGATGTGGGTTTCCACTTTCCATTCCGCATGTGTGCGCATTCTTCGAGGAGAAGCAACTCGCTTAGGTAGAACCTCAACTTTTTCAATTTATGATTCTGCAGATTCACTTCGTTTAATAACCATGGTTGCGGCCAGTCTTGATATTAATTCCAAAGCTTTAAGTCCAAGATCAATTGCAAACCAAATATCAACTTTAAAAAGTGAACTAATTGATCACGAAACATATATGAGCAAAGCTGAAACCGAACAAGAAAAATTAGTTGCTCAAGTTTATGGATATTACGATCGAAGATTAGCTCGCGCAAATGCTTTTGACTTTGATGATTTAATCGGTGCAACTGTTGCGGTATTGCAATTATTTCCAGAAGTAAAACAAAAATACAGAACCAGATTCAAACATATTTTAGTTGATGAGTATCAAGACACAAACCATGCGCAATACATGTTGATTAAAGAACTAGTTGGCACAAGTAAAGATGGATTAGTACCAGGTGAACTTTGCGTGGTGGGTGATGCCGATCAATCAATTTATGCTTTTCGTGGTGCAACCATTAGAAATATCGAGGAATTTGAAAGAGATTATCCAGAAGCAAAAACAATTCTCTTAGAACAAAATTATCGCTCCACACAAAATATTTTAACTGCGGCTAATGCTGTTATATCTCAAAACTCTGAAAGAAGAGAAAAGAAGCTTTGGACAGATGCAGGAAGTGGTGAACCAATTGTTGGTTATGTTGCAGATAATGAACACGATGAAGCTTCATTTGTTGCACTAGAGATTGAAAGATTAAGAGAAGAAAATGATTATAAGTACGGACAAATTTCAGTTTTCTATAGAACTAATAATCAATCAAGAGCCTTAGAAGAAGTATTTATAAGAATTGGTGTTCCATATCGAGTTGTGGGTGGCTTGAAGTTTTATGAAAGAAAAGAAGTTAAAGATATACTTGCTTATTTAAGAGCAATTATTAACTTAGATGATGAACTATCTTTAAGAAGAATTATTAATGTTCCTAAAAGAGGAATTGGCGATAAAGCTGAAGATGTAATCGATAATTTTGCGCGAAAGAATAAATTGAGCTACGGTCAAGGAATTGCTCAAGCTGCAAACATTACAGAATTAAGTACAAAAGCAAGTTCATCATTAGTTGAATTTGCCGAGATGATGCAAGTCTTCAGAGACATGTTTTTGTCAGACACCAAGCCTTCAGAAATTGTCCATTCAGTATTAGAAAAAACTGGTTACCTAGAAATTCTGTTTAATTCAGATGATGCCCAAGATCAAGGAAGAGTTGAGAACTTAACCGAACTTGAATCAGTAGCACGAGAATTCGAAGCAAGTCATAGTGCCGGTGAAAACGGTTTAGCTCAATTCTTAGAACATGTGTCCTTAGTTGCAGATTCAGATGATGTTCCAGGAAACGATGAGGGATTAATTACTTTAATGACGCTGCATACAGCAAAAGGTTTGGAATTTCCTGTTACTTTTCTTACCGGCATGGAAGAAGGAATTTTTCCTCATGCCAGATCTCAAACCAGTGAAAAAGAATTAGCGGAAGAACGAAGACTTGCCTATGTCGGTATTACTAGAGCGCGAGAAAGACTTTATGTCACAAGATCTGTCACAAGATCTGTGTGGGGAGCACCTTCATATAACCCAAGCTCTAGATTTTTAGATGAAATTCCTGCATCTTTAATTAGTTGGCAAAGACTTGAACCAATGAATCAACCAGTTTCATTAGGTGGATTTGGGGCAGCTCCTGCCATGTCTCGGGCAAGTAAACCAAAAGAACCTAAACAATATTTAATTCTTAATGTGGCAGATAAAGTTTTGCATGAAAGATTTGGTTTAGGAACTGTTACTGAAACTGGTGGAAGTGGTGATAGCGCAGAAGCCACAATAGATTTTGGTTCACATGGAGTAAAACGTTTACTACTTAGATACGCACCTGTTGAAAAACTTTAAACTAGTCAGAACCCCATAGCCAGATTCCTGGATTCTTGTAATTGCCATTTACTAAAGTTTCAAAATGCAAATGTGCACCAAAAGCTTTTCCTGATGCTCCAATGTTTCCAATTCTTTGCCCTACATCAACTTCTTGACCTGCTTCAACTCTGATTCGAGAAAGATGTGCATATCTAGTTACTACTCCATCTAAATGTCTTATTTCAATAGTTCGTCCATAAGCAGGACGCCATCCTGTGAAAATTACTGTTCCAACTCTTGCGGCATAAACTGAATCACCAAAGTTGCCATTGAAATCAATTCCAGTGTGCCAACCTAAATCCCAAATTCTTCCCTTTCTGCCATAACCAACAGAAATTCTTGCTCGAGCAGGATTAACTGTGTACTTAGCTCTTAATGCTCTTCGCTCCGCAGCTTTCTTTTCTTTCTCAGCAGCAATTCTTGCTAATTCACGTGCTGCAATGTCTGCAGCTTGTGCTCTAAATTTTAGAATTTTTTCTTCAGTTCCAGGAGCACCTAATTTTGCTACAACTGGTGTTTGCACAATTGGAAGATCAGCTGCTGCTACATCTTCATTTGCTACAGAAAGTTCTGCGGGAGCATCTGCCACTACGACAGGTTCAGATGATCCAGAAAAGTTGGAAGGCAATGCCAAAGCAATTGTTAAACCAATTGCAACCAGCAGGACTGAACCTGAGATCCAACGATTATTGGGTGCCTTTATTTTCATCATCTTGTGCTCAACCTTGCCCGATGTCACTCCAGTAACACCGAGGTGGGTTAGTGACTAATGTCATTTGACTCAAATTCAGAACTCAAATATGGGGACAATAGGCTTAGGAGGAATTGTTCAATATTTGTTTTATACATATAAGGAGTAAGTCAAAAAGTGGATCTCTATGAATACCAAGCAAAAGAACTTTTTGCTACCCATGGAGTAACCACTCAAGTTGGAAAAGTTGTCAACACTCCTGCAGATGCACAAAAAGCAGCAGCTGAATTTAATTGCGCTGTAGTTGTTAAAGCACAAGTAAAAACTGGTGGTCGCGGAAAAGCTGGCGGCGTTAAATTAGCCAATAATCCAAGTGAAGCTTTAGAAAAAGCAACCAACATTTTAGGTTTAGATATAAAAGGTCATATCGTTAAAAAGGTTTTGATAACACCTGCCGAAGATATTAAGGAAGAATACTACGTTTCATTTTTGCTAGATAGAACCAATAGAACTTTTCTTTCCATGGCAAGTGTTGCCGGAGGCATGGATATTGAAGAAGTAGCAGCAAAGACACCAGAAAAATTAGCAATGATCAAAATTGATCCATTAACTGGAGTTGATAGCACTAAGGCTTTAGAAATTTCAGTTGCAGCAGGAATTCCGCAGGAAGTTCAAAAAGATGTAGCAGTATTGATAGAAAAAATGTGGAAACTTTTTGTAGCCACAGATGCGACCTTGGTTGAAGTAAATCCATTAGTTAGAACAAACGATGATCGCATTGTCGCTCTTGATGGCAAAGTGACTTTGGATGAAAATGCAAACTTTAGACATGCAGAAAATGAAAACTTTGTAGATACTGCAAACGTTGATCCGCTAGAAACAGCAGCAAAAGCAAAAGATTTAAACTACGTAAAACTTGAAGGAAGTGTGGGCATCATTGGAAATGGTGCAGGACTAGTTATGAGCACCCTTGATGTTGTGGCATATGCCGGTGAAAAATTTGGTGGAGTAAAACCTGCAAACTTTCTAGATATTGGTGGAGGAGCATCTGCTCAAGTAATGGCTGATGGCTTAGGAATTATTTTGTCTGACCCTTCAGTTAAGTCAGTATTTGTGAATGTTTTTGGTGGCATTACAGCTTGTGATGCTGTCGCAAATGGAATTGTGCAAGCAATTGAAATTTTGAAATCAGGATCAAACTATGTACAAAGACCAATTGTGGTTCGTCTTGATGGCAATAATGCACAAGAAGGTTTAAGAATTCTAAGAGAAGCAAAGCCAGATAACGTTGAAATTGTTGACACTATGGATGATGCTGCAGCAAGAGCAGCGCAATTAGCAGCAGGTGTTAAATAATGGCAATTTTATTAAACGAGAACAGCAAAGTAATAGTTCAAGGAATGACTGGTTCTGAAGGTAAAAAACATACCGAAAGAATGATTAAGTCTGGAACTAAAATTGTTGGTGGAGTAACTCCAGGCAAAGGTGGACAAAGTTTAGAAGTAGCGGGACAAAATGTTCCAGTATTTAACTCTGTGCAAGAAGCAATAGCTGCAACTGGTGCAAATGTTTCAGTAGTTTTCGTACCACCGAAATTTGCCAAAGCTGCAGTTGTTGAAGCAGTAGATGCAGCAATGCCATTAGTTGTAGTTATTACTGAAGGTATTCCAGTTCATGACACCGCACATTTCTTTACTTACGCACAAAAATCTGGCAAGACCAGAATTATTGGACCAAACTGTCCAGGAATTATTTCTCCAGGATTAAGTAACGCAGGAATTATTCCTGCAGATATCACAACAAAAGGATCTATTGGT
>JAPLAV010000054.1 GCA_026393095.1 Actinomycetota bacterium
GCATCAGCTGCTGGAAAAGTCCTTTTGGCATTTAATATTGCCCAAATTCCTAGTGGAAAATTAGAAAAGTTAACCAATTCCACGATTACAAATAAGAACGATTTAGAAACTGAATTAGAAAAAGTTAGAAGATCAGGCTATGCGGTTATTATTGATGAATTAGAACCAGGTTTAGTTGCAGTATCTGTTCCAGTAGTTAATGAATCAGGATTAGTTGTAGCAGCACTTTCAGTTTCTGGGCCTGCTGCAAGATTAAATCAATCAAGAATTAATGAATTAGTTAAGTTACTAAAAAACGAAGTAAGTAAAGTTGCACTGCCAAATTCAATTAGAACAAACAGAAAAAAGGGAGCAGCATGACAAGCGAAGAAATCCTGAAAGCACTCTATGAAGAAACTATGGTTGGAAATGCACCTAAAGTCTTGGAATTAACTAACCAAGGAATTGCTGACGGCATGACTCCTGATTCAATTCTTTTTGAGGCCCTTATTCCTTCACTAGAAGAAGTTGGTGCTCGCTTTGAACGTGGCGATTTCTTTGTTCCTGAAATGCTAATTGCTGGTCGAGCTATGGCAGGAGCATTAAATGTTTTGCGACCACTATTAGCTGACACCGGTGCTGAAACTGTTGGAACATTCTTGATGGGAACAGTTAAAGGTGATGTTCACGATATTGGTAAGAACTTAGTAAACATCATGCTTGAAGGAGCAGGTTTCCAAGTTATTGATCTTGGTGTGCAAGTTCCACCAGAAAAATTTGTGGAAGCAGTCAAAGAACATAAACCAGACATTGTTGGAATGTCAGCATTCTTAACTACCACAATGCCAATGTTTAAAGTAAATATTCATGAACTAACAAAAGCAGGAATGCGCGATGACGTAATTGTCATGGTTGGTGGCGCACCGGTAACACAAGAATATGCAGACGCAGTAGGAGCAGACGGATATGCATCAGATGCCTCAACTGCAGTTAGAAAAGCTAAAGAATTAATCCAAGCTAAAAGACAATTAGCAAAGGCTTAATTCATGCCAAAACTATTGCCTTTAATTGAACATGTTGTAAAAGGTCCTGTATGGGATTGCCAAATGTGTGGGCAATGTGTTTTGCATTCAACAGGTATGACTTGTCCAATGACTTGTCCAAAAACATTAAGAAATGGTCCATGCGGTGGAGTTAGAGAAGATGGACATTGCGAAGTAAAGCCAGAAATGAAATGTGTTTGGTTAAAAGGTTATGAAAGAAGTGAAAGTTGGCCGTTACCAAAAGTTTGGAAAGAAGAATTTAATCACTTAAGACCACCTGTTGATAACAGATTAAAAGGTGATTCTTCATGGATAAATTTCTTCACAAAAAGAGATCGTTGGACACCAAAAGGTTGGGCTAACACAACTTCTGAGACAGAAAAACACTAATTTAAATGTCACAATTTGAAGAGTTAATTACAAAAACCAAAGAACAAGTCTTCACAGCAGAGTTTCCGGTAATTGATGGTGAAGGTTTTGCCAAAGTCGAAAAGTATGCCAAAAGATTAAAACCTTGGTTTGTGGCAGTAAATGCAACTGATAACACAGCAGCTCATGCACATGCTTCAAATGTGGCAAGTGCAATTGCTATGAAAATGCATGGCATTGAACCGATTATGCAAGTGGTTTGTCGTGACAAAAATCGTTTGGCAATTCAAGCAGACATTGTTGGTGCAAGTTTGCATGGAATTGAAAACATTTGTGCGCTAACTGGGGATGATGTAACAGCAGGGGATGAAACTGAAGCTCGAAGAGTCCACAGTTAGTAAGACTTGCCACCACAATTGGTCGTGGGGAATACATGTCTGGCAGAAAAATTGAACCAGCACCACACTTGTTTGTAGGAGCAGTGGAAAACCCTTCAGCACCTCCTTTTGAATACCGTGTACAAAGAGTTGCCAAAAAAGTTGCAGCAGGAGCTAGATATTTACAATTACAAATCTCATATCATCCAGAGCGATTAGAAAAATTTTGTCAAGGAGTAGTAGCTGCGGGGTTAGATAGACATGTGGCATTACTTCCAACAATTGTTTTAATAAAAGGAGTAAGACCATTGAAGTTTATGAATGAAAAAGTTCCAGGAATTAGTGTTCCCCAAGATGTA
>JAPLAV010000015.1 GCA_026393095.1 Actinomycetota bacterium
CCATGTGGCCAGAAATCACTTAGAAGAGGAGTAGTTAAACCTTGCTCTTCAGCAAATATTTTCAAGCTAGAACTTGGGTCACAGGAGATAGAAAGTATTTGAGTTCCATCATTTACGAAATCATTTCTTTCATCTCTAATAGTACAAAGTTCTTCAGTGCATTTTCCAGTAAATGCAAAAGGATAAAACATTAAAACAACATTTTTGCCTTTAAATTCACTTAATGTGACAACTTCGCCAAATTGATTCTTGAGAGAAAAATCTGGAGCAATATCTCCTACTTCTAAACTCATACTTGAATTGCCTTTCTTCGTTTAATGATCAAACTTGCAATCAATACGAGTAACAATGAACCTAGAAACATTATAGAAGCCAACACATTGACCTGTGGCGGGATGCCTCTTTGCGCAGCACTCCAAATATAAATCGGAAACGTTACTACTCTTCCAGAGTTAAAAACAGTAACAATGTAATCATCAAATGACAAAGAAAACGATAGTAATGCAGCGGCCATAATTCCAGGCAGTGCTATTGGAAAAGTTACATATCTAAATGTTTGTAAAGGCGTTGCATACAAATCCATAGCAGCTTGTTCAAGTCTTGAATCCATTCCTGCCAAACGAGCGTTCACGACAACAACAACAAAGCTTATTGTAAAAGTAATTTGGGCTAGCAAAATCGTCCAGAAGCCAAGTGGAATAAATATATTTAGAAACAGCGCCAACAACGATGCACCAAGAATTACTTCTGGTGTGGCAAGAGGTAAGAACACCATCAAACTGGTACTTCCTCGTCCTTTATATCTGTGCCTAATAAGTGCAAAGGAAATCATTGTGCCAATGATTGTTGAAATAAGCGTTACCAATAATCCAATTTTTATACTTGTGGCAAAAGCTGAGCAAATGGTTTGATCTCGACATATATTTGTCCAAGCATCTGTAGAAAATTCATTCCATGAGGTATTTTGTCTCCCCTTTGGTTTATTAAATGAAAGCAAGATGATTACTGCAAGGGGTAGCATTAAATACACAATTACTAAAACAGAAAAAACTTGCAATGTTTTTTCTCTCATTAATTTAATAATTTTCATAATTAAACCAAATCATCCGTTCCAGCTTTTCGGATGTATAAATAGATCATGACAAGAATTACAGCCATAAAGGTGAACGACAAAGCTGACGCTGTTGGATAATCTCTTAAGTCAATAAATTGAGATTGAATTACATTTCCAATCATTTTATCTTTAATACTTCCTAAAAGCTCAGCATTGATGTAATCACCTGATGCGGGGATAAAAGTTAATAGGGTTCCACTAATTACTCCCGGTAAAGATAAAGGCCAAACTACTTTCCAAAATCTCTGAGATGGTGGTGAATACAAATCTCCTGCAGCTTCAATTAACCTTGGGTCAATTTTTTCAAGTGAGGTGTAGAGAGGCAAAATCATAAAGGGCAAAAAGTTATAAACAAGTCCTGCAATCACAGCTAGTGAAGTATTTAAAATTCTTTCTTGGGGCAATAAATTAAATGAATTCAAAACACTAACTACTAATCCATCTCCTGAAAGAATTGTTTTCCAAGCATTAGTGCGAAGCAAAAAAGATGCAAAAAATGGTGCAACGATTAAAACCAGCATTAAATTTCTATATTTGCGTGCTCTAAATGCCATGTAATAAGCAATTGGGTAAGCCAGTAATAAACAAACAACTGAAGCAATTCCAGAATATAAAAATGCTCTAAAAAATTGTGGGTAATACTCAGCTAATGCATCTGTGTAATTCGAAACTTTAAAAGCAGGTAAATATCCATCATCCGGACTTAATCCTGCAGGTTTTTGTAAAGATGTTGCTAAAAGAGTTGAAAGAGGGAAAAGGAAAAATAGAAATAACCAACCAATGCCAGGAAGGACTAGTAAATAAGGAGTTCGTTTAAATCTTTTTTTAATTGGTTTTTTGATTATCGATTCTTGAGCAATCGACATCATTCATCCCAAGATGTATCAAGACCGGCAGTTAAATCTTGATCGGGATCAAGTACAAATGAATGTCTTGGTTCCCATCCAAGACTTACAGCTGATGGGTCAATGTTTTGTTCGAACGCAGATATTTCTTGTCCCCAATTAGTAATAACTTCATATTGCGTTGATACGCCCACGAAAGCAGTTAATTTAATTGAGCCGCTTATTTGATTCTTTGGTAATCCAGTTTTCCCTTGATCAACAATTTTTACTTTTTCTGGTCTAACTCCAAATACGATGCGACCACTTCTAATTTCTGTTGAACTTAGTGGGACATATAAAGTTACGTCTTTTACTTTGACTGCTAATTCATCGCCTTCAATTCCTGCAACTGTTCCTTCAAAAAGGTTAGTTTGGCCAAGAAAGTTTGCCACGAAGGCTGTTTTTGGGTGTTCATAAATTTGAATTGGAGAACCCATTTGTTCAATTTTTCCTTCATTCATCACAGCAATCGTGTCAGCCATAGTCATTGCTTCTTCTTGATCATGTGTTACGTGAACAAAGGTAATACCAACTTCTGTTTGAATTCTCTTTAATTCCAACTGCATTTGACGTCTTAGTTTCAAATCAAGAGCACCTAAGGGTTCATCAAGTAACAAAACATCGGGTTCGTTAATTAATGCTCTTGCCACAGCAACTCTTTGTTGTTGTCCGCCTGATAATTGTTGAGGTTTCTTTTGAGCTTGAGTGGTTAATTCCACAAGTTCAAGCATCGCTTTAACTTGATTATCAATATCTTTTGCTTTTTGTCTTCTTAAACCAAATGCCACATTTTCATAAATTGTTAAATGTGGAAACAATGCGTAGCTTTGAAAAACTGTATTTACCCAACGCTTATATGGTGGCAAATTAGTTATGTCGTCTTGCCCTAATTTAATTTGCCCAGAAGTTGGTTCTTCTAAACCAGCAACCATTCTTAAAGTTGTGGTCTTACCACATCCTGACGGGCCCAATAAAGCAAAGAATGAGCCCGCAGGAATGGTTAAGGTTAAGTTATCGACCGCTTTAAAATCACCAAATGATTTTGTCAGATTTACTAAATGTAAATCTTCAACTTTTGGTCGATTACTTGCCACTCTCCTAGTTGCCGATCAACTTCGCCCAAGCATCGCTATATTTCGCGGCTTGTTCTGGAGTGAAAGTCATTGCAGAGTAGGCACGTTTCAATAATTCATCTGGAGGAAAAATTAACGGATTTTCTGCCAAAGCAGGATCTGTTTTTAATAATTCCTCTGCAGCACCATTTATAGGTGAGATGTATTGAACATATGCGGCAACTCTTGCTGCAACAACTGGATCGTAGAAGTAGTTAATGATTTTTTCAGCATTTGCTTTGTGTTCAGCTCCTGCAGGAATCAAAACATTGTCAACAAATATTGATCCGCCAGTCTCTGGTAAATCAAATCCGTAATCTGCTCCCATTTGTCCAATATCTCCAGACCATGCAATAACTGCAGTGACGTCTCCGCCTTCAAGGGCTTGAATGTATTCGTTACCGGTGAAGGCTTGAATATGTCCGTCATCAACTTTTGATTGCAAGAAGTCTATGGCTTTTTGAAATTGATCATCAGTGAAATTAGTTGGATCATTTCCCTGCCATGACAAAACCAAAGGAATTGTATCTCTTAATTCACTCAAGACAACTACTTTTCCTTTTAACTTTGGATCAAAGAATTGTTCCATGGATGTTAATTTGTCTGTTCCTAATGTTTCTTTTAGTTTTGCTTTGTTCCAACCAAATCCAGCAAAACCAGATTGCCAAGGAAGAGAGAAACTTCTACCTGGATCCCAACTCACATTTCTATACGCTTCATTTAAATTGGCTTTGTTTGGAATGTTGGCATCATCAAACTTCATTGCATAGCCATTTTGAATCCAAAGTGCTGCCATCCAATCAGTTGGCGTAACAATGTCGACGCCTAATGATTGACCTTTATCTAATAATGGTTTGTATTTTGCATACGCTTCATTGTTATCGTTATAATCCTCGGTGTAATTAACTTCGATTCCTGTTTCAGCTGTGAAAGCAACCAAATCTGGATAAGTTTGGTCTGTTTCACTTAACGGCATGTATGCCTGCCAGTTAGACCAAACTACTTTTTTGTCAGTCTCTGAAATGTCAACACCTTCAGCAGCTGGTGCTGAAGAATCTGTTGTTGATCCACCAGCTCCGCATGCTGCGGCAACTGCTGCGGCGCCACCAATGGCACCTGCTTGTAAAACTCTTCGACGAGTTAGAAACGGTCTGATTTCTGCAGGAATGTCTTGCAGTTTCTCTTCTTTATTCAATTTGTTACTCCCCTTCGTTGTAGTTAATCTTGGCAGAATTAGTTGTCTATCTTGAACATTACGTGCTTGATTCTTGTGTAATCTTCAAAGCCATACATTGACAAATCTTTTCCATAGCCTGAGTGTTTGAAACCACCGTGAGGCATTTCAGAAACCATTGGAATATGAGTGTTCACCCATACGGCACCAAAATCAAGTCCTTTTGCCATTCTCATGGAACGAGCAACATCTTTAGTCCACACACTTGAGGCCAGACCATAAGGAACACCATTTGCCATCTTCAAAGCTTCTGCCTCATCAGCAAACTTTTGCACAGTGATAACTGGTCCAAAGATTTCATTTTGAATCATTTCGTCATCTTGTTTCAAATCTGAAACAACAGTTGGTTCAAAGAAATAACCTTTGTCTCCTTGGCGATGTCCGCCTGCTTGTACCTTGGCATGATTTGGCACTCGACTTAAGAATCCAGTAACTCTTTCTAATTGGTTAGCGTTATTTACTGGAGGAACAAATGAGTCAGGATGTTGTGGTCCTTTAGCAAGTGATGTTTGAGTATTTTTCGCTTGTTCTGCTAAAGCTGCGACAAAGTCATCATAAATTTTTCCGTGCACAATTACTCTTGTTGCTGCGGTGCAGTCTTGTCCAGCGTTAAAAAATCCTGCAATGGCGATCCATTCAGCAGCCGCTTTAATATCTGCGTCATCAAAAATCACGACAGGAGCTTTACCGCCTAATTCAAGATGAACTTTTTTTACATCTAATGCTGCAGATTGTGCAACTTGCATGCCTGCTCTTACAGATCCAGTAATGGCAACCATTTGTGGGATTTTGTGTTCAACTAAAGCTTTTCCTGTATTTCTATCTCCTGTTACAACATTTAATACACCAGGTGGAAGAATTCCTGCATCAGTAATTATCTCTGCCATACGCGCAGTAGTAACAGGTGTTGTATCACTTGGTTTTAAAACAGTTGTATTTCCAGCTGCAATTGCTGGTGCATATTTCCAAACAGCCATCATCATTGGATAGTTCCAAGGAGTAACTTGACCAATCACACCAATTGGTTCGCGGCGAATCATTGAAGTGTGACCCTTCATGTATTCACCTGCTGATTTTCCTTCTAAGTTTCTTGCTGCTGTTGCAAAATATCTAATTTGATCCAACATGGGACCAACTTCTTCAGCCATGGTTACACCAATTGGCTTACCGGTATTTTCTGATTCAAGTGAAACTATTTCTTCAATGTTTTTTTCTAAAACATCAGCAATTTTCCAAAGTGCCATTGATCTTTCACTTGGAGTGGTGTTTTTCCAAGATTCA
>JAPLAV010000046.1 GCA_026393095.1 Actinomycetota bacterium
CTGATGCTTTCCAATGACTTATTGCTTTTCTGGTATCAAGAATTTCAGAATGACCAATTGCTTCATCTAATGTTTTGAAACCTAATTCGGCTAAATATTCTCTAACTTCAATGGCAATAAATCGGAAAAAGTTTTCCACAAATTCTGGTTTACCGGTGAATTTTTCTCTCAACACTGGATTTTGTGTTGCTACCCCTACTGGACAAGTGTCTAAATGACAAACTCTCATCATGATGCAACCCATAACTACAAGTGGCGCTGTTGCAAATCCAAATTCTTCAGCACCTAACAAAGCAGCAATGATTACATCTCGACCAGTTTTTAGTTGACCATCTGTTTGTACAACAATTCGATCACGTAATCCATTAATCAATAATGTTTGTTGAGCTTCTGCTAATCCAATTTCCCATGGGCCACCGGCATGTTTCAAAGAAGTTAAAGGACTTGCTCCAGTGCCACCGTCATGACCTGAAATTAAAACCACATCAGCATGAGCTTTTGCCACACCTGCAGCAACAGTTCCCACTCCAACTTCGGCTACTAACTTCACATGAATTCTTGCTTTATCGTTAGCGTTTTTTAAATCATGAATTAATTGAGCCAAATCTTCAATTGAATAAATATCATGATGTGGTGGAGGAGAAATTAATCCCACACCTGGAGTTGAGTGTCTGGTTTTTGCAACCCACGGATAAACCTTGTGCCCAGGAAGTTGTCCACCTTCACCAGGTTTTGCACCTTGAGCCATTTTAATTTGTATGTCGTCTGCATTTACTAAATATTCACTTGTGACACCAAATCTGCCACTTGCAACTTGTTTAATAGAGGAACGTTTGGAATCACCATTAGACATTTTTTGATAACGTTCTGGATCTTCCCCACCTTCACCAGTATTAGATTTTGCACCAAGACGATTCATTGCAATAGCTAAAGTTTCATGAGCTTCACCTGAGATAGAACCGTATGACATTGCTCCGGTACTAAATCTTCTTAAGATGTTTTCTATCGGTTCAACTTCATCAATTGAAATCGGTTTTCTATCTTTGCTTAATTCAAAAAGACCTCTAAGAGTCATTAATCTCTTAGATTGTTCATTTACTTTCTCGGTATAGCTTCTAAAAATATCCATTTGTCCTGTGCGGGTTGAGTGTTGTAATTTAAATACAGTTTCAGGATCGAAGAGATGAGGTTCTCCTTCTCTTCTCCACTGGTATTCCCCACCAATAGCAAGTTGTCTGTGTGCAGGAGAAATTCCGGTAAAAGGATAGGCAACATCATGGCGTTTGGAAACTTCCTGTGCCAAAACATCTAAGCCAACTCCACCAAGTCTTGAAGTGGTTCCGGTGAAGTATTTATCAATAACTTCATTAGAAATTCCAATTGCTTCAAATATTTGTGCTCCTCGATATGAAGCAACAGTTGAGACACCCATCTTGCTCATTACTTTTAAGACACCTTTACCAAGTGCTTTAACAAGATTTCTCACAGCTTTTTCAGGAGTAATTCCAGTTATTCTTTTTTGTCGCACCATATCCTCGACTGTTTCCATTGCCAAATAAGGATTTACAGCAGCTGCGCCATATCCAATTAATAAGGCAACATGATGAACTTCTCTGACATCGCCTGCTTCAACGATTAGCCCAATTTCCATTCTCTTTTTGGTTCTAATCAAATGGTGATGAACAGCAGATAGCAATAACAATGAAGGAATTGGTGCTTCATCAGCATCGCTGTCGCGATCACTTAAAACAAATAGATGTTTGCCATTTTTTATTGCTAAATCAACTTCGTTGAATATTTCATTGATTCTTTTTTCAAGCCCCGTAGCACCTTCTGCGACTTTATAGATTCCAGAGAATTTTTGGGCTGCAAATCCTGGTTGATCTCCATCTTGATTGATGTGGATTAACTTTGCTAATTCATCGTTATCAATTACTGGGAAAGGCAAAACTACTTGTCTGGTGTGAGCAGGAGTTGCTGTTAATAAATTGGCTTCTTCTCCCACAGAGGATGACAATGAGGTAACAATTTCTTCTCTAATGGCATCAAGTGGTGGGTTTGTAACTTGAGCAAAAAGTTGGGTGAAGTAGTCAAATATCAATCTTGGTCTACTGCTTAAAACTGCAATTGGAGTATCAGTTCCCATGGAGCCTAATGGTTCTGCGGCATTTAGTGCCATAGGTGTGAGCAATATCTTTAATTCTTCGTCGGTATATCCAAATGTTTGTTGTCTTCTTAAAACTGAGGAATGAGTATGAACAATATGTTCGCGTTCTGGCAGTTCCTCAAGATGAACTAATCCGGCGTGCAACCAATCTTTATATGGTTGTTCTTTTGCAAGTGAAGATTTGATTTCATCATCTTCAATAATTCGACCATTATCGGTATCAACTAAGAACATCTTTCCAGGTTGTAATCGACCTTTTCTAATTACTTTTGCTTGATCAATTGGCAACACACCTGACTCACTAGCTAACACAACTAAGCCATCATCTGTAACCCAAAATCTTCCAGGTCTTAAACCATTTCTATCTAAAACTGCACCAATTAAATGTCCGTCAGTAAAAGTTACGCAAGCTGGTCCATCCCACGGTTCCATAATTGACGCGTGATATTCATAAAATGCTCTTCTTGCAGGATCCATGCTGGGATTGTTTTCCCAAGCTTCTGGAATCATCATCAAAATTGAATGCGGTAAAGATCTGCCACCTAAATGAATTAACTCCAAGACTTCATCAAAAGATGCAGAATCACTTGCTTCATTAGAGCAAATTGGAAATACTCTTGCTAAATCTCCAGGAATTAAATCAGTTTTAAGAAGATTTTCTCGAGCATGCATCCAATTTCTATTTCCCTTAACAGTATTTATTTCTCCATTGTGTGCAATTAATCGGTAAGGATGTGCCAATGGCCAAGACGGAAAAGTATTAGTACTAAAACGAGAATGGACTAAGGCAATTTTGGAAACAACATTTTTATCGGAAAGATCTGGATAGAAAGGCTCCAATTGTCCGGTAGTCAACATTCCTTTATAAACAATTGTTCGCGCAGAAAGCGAAGCAAAATAGATATTTGATTTATTCTCTATAATTTTTCTAAAAGGATAGATTGCTCGATCAATTTCAACATCTTTAAGTTTCTTATCTTGAGGTTGAACAAAAATCATTTCAAATCTAGGCATAACACTTTGTGCCGTTTTGCCAAGCTCAAGAGGATCTGTGGGTACCACTCTCCAACCAAGAATTGTGATGTTCTCTTTTTTTGCTACTTCTGAAATTGTCTCTTTTGCTGAGTTATATTCTTTTTCATCTTGAGGCAAGAAAACAATTCCTGCAGCATAAAAACTATTTTCTGGTAATTGAAAATCAACAACTGATTTAAAGAATTCATCTGGGATTTGAATTAATATTCCTGCACCATCACCTGAGTCAGGCTCACTGCCAGAAGCTCCACGATGTTCCAGATTTCTTAAAGCTTCAAGACCTGATGCAACAATTTCGTGAGTTGCTTTTTTATTTAAAGTTGCAACTAAAGCAACACCACAAGCATCATGCTCAAAAGATGATTCATAAAGACCTTGATTAGTGGTGCTAAAATTACTCAAAATATGTCCCTGCAGAGTTTTAATTTTGGCGGGACAACGATGGCCCAAAGACTGCTACTTACGGATAAATACTAGCCGATAACTTCTTACAGCGCTGCTCCGATTGTGGTTCCAAGAAACCAAGTAAGTGCAGCTGCTCCACTTCCAATCAGCAATTGTCTAGTTCCTGAGTACCACCAAGTTCTAGTGGTTACAAAAGACACCACAACTCCTGCTCCGAAAAGCCCGATCAGTGAGATAACCATTGAATAAAGAATTTCTGTGAAACCAAACATGTACGGAATTAAAGGAACGGTTGCCCCAGCAGCAAAAGCAATAAATGAGGAAACGGCAGCCAATTTAGCTGAAGGTAAAGCTCCAGCGGTTACACCAAATTCTTCTGAAGTGTGAGCATCCGCAAATGCATCAAAGTTATTACTTAATTCTTTTGAAAATTGCATGGCAACGGTTTCAGAAACGCCACGCTTCATCCAAACTTCAGCAAGTTCTCTAATTTCTGTTTCAGGATTTTCTCTTAATTCTTGTTTTTCAAGTTCAATTTCAGCCATTGCTAATTCTGCTTGACTTGCAACTGAGGTGTATTCCCCCGCTGCCATTGAAAATGCACCCGCCAATAATCCTGCAAATCCTGCCAAAACAATTGCAGTTGTATTCTCTGCACCAATTGCTTTAGTTCCTCCAGCAACACCAATCATCAATGCAAAATTAGAAACAAGACCATCCATAGCTCCAAAGACAGCAGGACGCAACCATCCACCATTGACGTTTCTATGAATTGTTTCTGGATCGAGCATTTTCTGACCTTTGGTCACTTTTACTAACTCCTAAAAAGTTTTTTGTCTTGTCCTGGTCGGTATTTGTTGCTTAAAGCAAAATACACTAGCCCGCCAATTATAACGGCCAAGCTGGTGAAAATGTTGAATCGCAATCCCAAAACTAGACGAGCTTCGTCAATTCGTAAGTTCTCAACGAATAATCGACCCACGCTGTAGAAAGACACATAAAGTGCAAAAACTCTGCCATGGCCTAATTTGAATCTCTTGTCTAGGTAAATAAGACCAAATCCTATAAGAACATTCCACAGCAACTCATACAAGAAAGTTGGGTGAAAAGTTGTAAATGATTCAAATCCTGCTGGACGATACTTCTCAGCTATCTCTAATCCCCATGAAACATTCGTTGGTCTACCAAACAGTTCTTGATTGAAATAGTTCCCTAGTCGACCAATGGCTTGAGCAAAAATTATTCCTGGAGCAATTGCATCTGCAAATGGTGGTAAATAAATCTTGTAATACTTACAACCAATCCATGCCCCAATTCCTCCAAAGAAGATCGCTCCCCAGATTCCTAATCCGCCGTTCCAAATTTTTAGTGCTTCAACCCAATTTTGATTAGCGCCAAAGTATTTCTCCCAATCAGTGGCAACGTGATAAATGCGGCCACCAATTATTCCAAATGGAACAGCAAAAATTGCTACATCACTTACTTGACCTAATTTTCCACCACGTTCAATCCATCTTTTATTACCAAGCCAGATTGCAACAAATATTCCAATAATTATAAAAAGGGAATAAGCGCGCAGTGGAAGAGAACCGATGTATAAAACACCAGTGCTAGGACTTGGAATCGTAATTGGTATCAAGTCAAATTACTTTCTAGCTTCAGCGACAACTCCTGCAAAACCTGCTGGGTCAGCAACAATTGCGGTATCAATTAATTTGTCATTAAGGAAGAAAGAAGGAGTTCCTTGCACTCCCCGATCTTGAGCATGTAGTTGAGAGTTTTGAGCCCAACCTTTGTACTTCGCAGAACTAACACAAGTCTCAAAAGTTGTGTATGAATCTCCTTCAATGCCAACTTTTTTTCCAAGATCTAATAACTGTTGATCTGTGAAACCATCGCCTTCTTTGGAAGGTTGCATTGCAAAAACACCTGAATGATATTCAGCAGTTTTACCAGCATCAACCGCACAACCCAAGGCCATTGTGGCTCTTAGGGAAGCAAGTTGTGATTCTGGGAAGTTTCTATCTAGAAAAATCATTGGGTGCAATGTCAAATTAATATCACCTTTGACTGCTGTGTCAATTATGTTTTTTCCATTTGCTTCTTCTAAAAATCCACATGCTGGACATTGAAAGTCTTCGTATAATTCTGCTTTTGGCGCTGTTGGATCTTGTTTTCCAACCGGAACACCATAACCATTTTGTGCAGTAACACCTTTAGGCAATTGTGCCGATGAATCATATTCAGTTACAGCTTCTGGAGTAACACTTAATTTTTGACTTTGACTTTTTGCATAAACGCCAGCACCGATTAATCCAACAACTAATGTCAAAACGAACAAGCCACCTAAGATTTGGATTGTTTTGGCTCTCTTGCCATCTTGAGAATTAGCATTCGCACGCCCTGCAGCGGCTTTGTTACGGATATCGTCTGGGTTTGTCATAGTTTCACTCCACTTATTTATCGGCTTTAAACAATCTAATCAAGTAACTCAAGGTTGGCCAATTCTGGCTAGTCCTTACGAACACCTCGAGCAAAATCTTTGCTTAATTGAACAACCGCGACAACTGCCTTACTTAAATCTGGTTGTTCCAGGATCGCTTTCACAAAAGCACTTCCCACAATTACTCCATCTGCAAATTTGGCCACTTCGTGTGCTTGTTCTGAACTAGAGACTCCTAAACCAACTGCTACTGGAAGTTGAGTGTGAACTCTAATTCTTTTAACTAGCTCTTCTGCTCGACTAGAAACTTCAGTTCTAGTTCCAGTAACACCCATCAAACTTGCGGCATACACAAAACCTGTCACATTATTAGTCACTAGTTTTAATCTTTCTTCACTAGAACTTGGTGCTACAACAAAAACTCGATCTATCTTGTTTTGATCTGTTGCAGTAATCCACAAATCTGATTCATCTGGTGGCAAATCTGGTGTGATTACCCCAACACCACCTGATTGATTCATTTGTTGAGCGTATTTTTCTACACCCCATTTTTCAATGGGACTCCAATAACTCATGGTTAAAACAGGTTTACCTGTTTGGGAAACTTCTTTCACAATCTGCATCACTTCTTTTATGCCCGTTTTGTTGTGCAGCGCAATGTCTACTGCTTGTTGGATAATCGGACCATCCATTAATGGATCGCTATAAGGAACTCCTATTTCAACTAAATCAACACCGTTGTTTAGCATTTCTTGCATTATTTTTATAGAACCTTCAATGGTTGGAAAACCTGCAGGCAAATATGCAATTAAAGCCGCTCTATTTTCAGACTTGGCCTTACTAAATGCTTCGTGAATCAAACTCATGAATTAGAAGTTATCTTGAACCATTTAGCAGCTGTTTCAACATCTTTATCGCCTCTACCGCTGCAGTTAATAATAATTACTGCATCTTTACCTAATTCTTTTCCTAATTTAACTGTTCCGGCAATTGCATGAGCTGTTTCTATGGCAGGAATAATTCCTTCAGTTCTAGACAGCAATGAGAAAGCATCCATAGCCTCGGTGTCAGTTATTGGATGATAAAAAGCGCGACCAGTGTCTTTCAGCCAAGCATGTTCTGGTCCTACTCCTGGATAATCAAGTCCTGCAGAAATTGAGTGACTAGGTAAAGTTTGACCATTTTCATCCTGCAAAACATATGAACGTGTTCCATGCAAAATTCCAATGGTGCCACCTGAAAGAGTTGCTGCATGTCTGCCAGTTTCAATACCGTCTCCTGCTGCTTCATAACCATGAAGTTGCACATCTTTATCCAAAATAAAAGGATGGAACAAACCAATTGCATTTGATCCACCACCAACACAAGCTGTTACTGCGGTGGGAAGTTTTCCAGTCTTTTCTAATATTTGTTGTCTTGCTTCAACTCCCATAATGCTATGAAAATTTCGACCAATAGTTGGAAAAGGATGTGGACCTGCAACTGTGCCAAGTAAATAATGTGTTGATTCAACATTAGTTACCCAATCACGCATTGCTTCATTAATGGCATCTTTTAATGTTTTTGTTCCTGTAGTTACCGGCACAACAGTTGCACCCAGTAATTTCATTCGAGCAACATTTAGAGATTGACGAACTGTATCTTCTTCACCCATGTAAATAACACATTCAAGACCAAATAAAGCAGCAGCTGTTGCTGTAGCAACGCCATGTTGTCCCGCACCAGTTTCGGCGATGATTCTTTTCTTTCCCATACGAACTGTTAGGAGTGCTTGACCAATAACGTTATTTATTTTGTGAGAACCAGTGTGGTTTAAATCTTCACGTTTCAAGAAAACTCGCGCGCCACCTGCATGCTTTGAAAAATTCTTGGCTTCAGTTAAAGGACTTGGTCTGCCAACATAATCTTTTAATAAGTTTTGGAAATCTTCATTAAATTTTGGATCTGCCGCTGCTTTTAAATACTCATCTTCTAATTGATCTAATGCCGAAATTAATGCTTCTGGAACAAAGCGTCCACCAAATTGACCAAAATGTCCGGTCTCTTCATCAATTTTTTTTAGATCTTGTAAAAAAGTTGTCATCTATTTATCGACCATGATTCGTAGCAGGATGAGCTCCAGCTGTTACTAGTTCATGAACTGCAGCTCTTGGATCTTTGTTTATTACTAAACTTTCGCCAACCAAAACAGCATGAGCGCCAGCGTTTGCGTAAGTAATGAGATCGTGTTTATCGCGAACACCAGATTCGGCAACCATGATGCATCCTGATGGAACTAATGGAGCAAGTTTTGCAAATGTATCTCTATCAACTTCTAAAGTCTTCAAATTTCTGGCATTTATACCAATTAGTTTGGCCCCTGCATCCGCTGCTCGTTTGACTTCTTCTTCAGTGTGAACTTCCACTAAAGGAGTAAGTCCGATGGTTTTTGATCTTTCGATTAAAGAAACTAATGCTTCTTGATCAAGAGCGGCCACTATTAATAACGCTAAATCAGCACCATGAGCACGAGATTCCCAAAGTTGATAGCTAGAAACAATAAAATCTTTTCTTAAAATTGGAATTTCAACTGCTTTTCTGACAGCAATTAAATCCGCAAGAGAGCCTTTAAATCTTCTTTCTTCAGTTAAAACACTGATACAGCTTGCGCCACCTGCTTCATATTCTTTGGCTAATAAAGCAGGATCTACGATCTCGGAAAGATCACCTTTAGATGGACTTGATCTTTTAACTTCTGCAATTACTGCTACTCCTGCTTCATCAAATATTGGAAATGGGTCTAAAGCATCTGGAACTTTTTCTGCCAATGCTTTTAATTCTTCAATCGAAGTTTTTTCTTGTCTAATGCTTAAATCTTCACGAACGCCAACAATTATCTCGTCTAATACGCTCGTCATTATTATCCTTTAATTTTTCTTCTTGAACTTGCTTTTTCCCAGACGATCCAAACGATTCCACCGATTACAGTCAAAACAATTCCTGCCCAAAACATATTCCAGTTATTTTGCACCAAGCCAACTGTTGAGATAACGGAGGCAGCAATTATTACAAATGTGCCAGTCCAAGCTGCTGGTGTTTGGCCGTGATTATCTTTCGACATTAATTAATTCTCCCTATAGAAAATTTATGTTATTAGCCTAATGACGACGCTACTGCTACTGCTCTGAGTACCACGGCTGCCTTGTTCTGGCATTCCATGTCTTCACTACTTGGCACAGAATCAGCAACTACTCCTGCTCCTGCTTGTACATAAGCAACACCATCTTTAAGTAGTGCAGTTCTAATGGTGATTGCTACATCCATATTCCCCGCGAAATCAAAGTAACCCAACGCCCCACCATAGATACCACGCTTGACCGGTTCAAGTTCATCAATAATTTCCATCGCTCTTACCTTTGGTGCACCTGAAAGTGTTCCGGCTGGAAACGTTGCCTTTAGTGCATCAGCAGAGGTGATGTTGTCATTTAAAGTTCCTGTGACAGT
This sequence comes from Actinomycetota bacterium, assembly GCA_026393095.1. Classification (GTDB taxonomy): domain Bacteria; phylum Actinomycetota; class Actinomycetes; order S36-B12; family UBA5976; genus ATZT02. The sequence goes on from JAPLAV010000046.1 coordinate 9,534, forward strand.
TGAAACCAAATGCATTACATGGCTATATCTTTCAACTTGCATAAATTGCACAACTTCAACAGTTCCTGGTTTACAGACTCTGCCTAAATCATTTCGTCCAAGATCTACCAACATTAAATGTTCTGCTTTTTCCTTAGGATCATTTAATAATTCAACTGCAGTTTTTTCATCTTCTAATTGATTTTTTGAACGAGGGCGAGTGCCTGCAATCGGATGCATCATTGCTTTCCGATCCTTAACCGTTACTAATGCTTCAGGACTTGATCCAATGATTTCAAATTCTGTAGCAGTTAAATCTGTTGTTGGAATATTTAGGTAATACATATAAGGACTGGGATTAGTGCTTCTTAAGACTCGATAAATATCAAGTCCCTTTGCTTGAGTTTTGGTATCAAATCTTTGAGACAAGACAATTTGAAAAGCATCCCCTGCTTCCACATATTCAATGGCTCTTTTAACAGAATTCTGATAATCCTGACTTGTTGTTCTATTTGTAAATTGCGGTTTGGCTTCAGTATTGAAGGCTGATCCAACTTGAGATTGTGGTGCATTTAATGAAACTTGCATCGCATCTAATCTCTTTAAGGCATCCTCATAAGCATCATCAACACGTTCATCTGTTCCGTCATAATTAACAGCATTAGCAATTAGCCACACTGAACCATCCACGTGATCAAGTACCGCAAAATCTGTTGCAAGCAGCATCACTAAATCAGGAACATTTGTTTCATCTGGATTATTGGCAGGAATTTTTTCAAATAATCTAACGATGTCATAAGCCATATAGCCCACTAATCCACCAGTTAAGGGAGGCAAATTTGGTAATGGTTTAGTAACTAGAAAATCTAAAGTTTGTTTAAATACATCCCAAATTTGTCCTTCAAGTAATACACCTTTAGGAGGTTTCCCTGTCCACAAAGCTTTACCGTTGTCACTTCTTAATGCGGCAGGACTTGAAACTCCAATAAAGGAATATCTTGACCAACTTTGTCCATGTTCAGCGGATTCCAAAAGAAAAGTGCCAGGTCTTTCGTTTGCTAAAGCTTTATATAAACCAACAGGAGTAAATGAATCTCCAATTAATCGTCTAACAACAGGAATGACTCTTCGATCTAGTGCGTAGCTTTTAAATGTATCCAAATCTGGGGTTGTTACCCCAAGTTTAAAGTGCTCCATTATTTATTTCTCAGACCAAACAAGAACTCCATCAAAACAAGATTTATCACCGGTGTGACAAGCCACACCTTTTTGTTCAACTTTTAATAGCACTGTGTCAGCGTCGCAATCAATTCTTAACTCAACCACTTTTTGAGTATTGCCTGATTCTTCACCTTTAATCCAGAGTTTATTCCTTGATCTAGAAAAATAGGTGGCACTCTTTGTTTCTAAAGTTTTAGTAAATGCTTCTTGATTCATCCAAGCCATCATGAGAACAACATTTGACGAAGCATCGGTTGTGACAACTGGCACTAGACCTTGTTCGTTTGGCTTTAACGAAGCCCAATATTCAGAAATTGCTGTGCGAGAAAGATCTGTCATGTGCTTATTCTTGCCTAAGGTGTCACCAATAATTTCGCTAGGTCTCATTGCCGTAAGGTTTAGATATGACCTCATTAGCCAAACGCGAAAGATATGCGATTGCCCAAACTTTAAGAAACCTTGGCCCAGATGCGCCAACTCTTTGTGAAGGTTGGACTGCCTTTGATTTGCTTGTGCATTTAATCTCACGAGAAAACAGACCTGATGCAGCAATTGGAATTCTAATTCCAGCTTTTTCTCAATACTCCAAAAAAGTTGCTGATGATATTAAGCAACGTGGCTTTGAATCTTTAGTTCAAGAATTTGAAGATGGTCCAAAACAATTTTCCCCTTTTGCTATTCCTGGGATAGATAATTTAGCTAATTCATTTGAATTCCTGGTTCATCACGAAGATCTTTTAAGAGCTCAACCAAATTATGTTGCTCGTGTATTTGGAGATCTTGATAAGAAGTTGTTATGGAAGCGCTTTACTCAGTCAGGAAGACTATTTCTACGTAAAGCAAAAGTTGGCATTATTGCCAAATCAGATCAAGGAGTATTTACCATCAAATCAGGCAATAGTTGTGTGACGATGGAAGGCGACGTTGTCGATCTAATTCTTTATTCCTTTGGCAGAAAATCTGCTGCAAACATCAAATTTGACGGCGATGAGGAATCAATCAGAATACTTAAAGAAACGAAATTCAGTCTCTAACTTCTACGTTTTTTCTCTTTAATTCTGACTTGAGATCTTTAATTTCAATTTCTTTAAAGTGAAAAACACTAGCTGCAAGTAATGCATCAGCACCAGCTGTTACTGCTGGATAAAAATCAGTTATTTTACCTGCTCCCCCACTAGCAATTAGTGGCACTGAAACATTTGACCTAATTAGTTTGATTAAATCCAAATCGAATCCATCTTTAGTGCCGTCTTTATCCATGGAATTCAAAAGCACTTCTCCAGCACCTCTTTGCACTGCTTCTTTTGTCCAAGCTAAAGCATCTAAACCTGCACTTTTTGTGCCACCATGAGTTGTCACTGCAAATCCAGAGGGAGCATGTTTTTCATTTGATCTTCGAGCATCAATAGAAATCACTAATACTTGAGAACCAAATCTTTGGGCGATCTGATTTATAAGCTCAGGATTATTTATGGCACTGGTGTTAATAGAAACCTTGTCAGCACCAGCTCTTAACAATTTGTCAACATCATCAACACTTTTTATTCCCCCACCAACGGTTAATGGAATAAACACGACATCAGCGGTCTTTTTTACAACTTCAAGCATTGTGTCTTTGTCATCTCTTGAGGCAGAAATATCCAGAAATGTTAATTCGTCAGCACCAGTTTGGGCATAGAATTTTGCCAACTCAACTGGATCTCCAGCATCTTTTAAGTCTTGAAAATTAACACCTTTGACTACTCTTCCGTTGTCAACATCAAGACAAGGAATGACTCTGGTAGCTAAAGTCATTATTGATTCGCAATTCTTAGTGCATCTTTTAAAGTAAATTTCTGTGCATAAAGAGCTTTGCCAACAATGGCTCCTTCAACTCCAATATTGGTTAATTGTCTTAATTCAGCAATGTCAGAAAGTTGAGCTATGCCACCTGAAGCAATAACTGGCTTATTTGTGTAATCAAGGATTTCTCTTAGTAAAGCAGTATTAGGTCCTTGCAAAGTTCCATCTTTTGTAACATCAGTTACAACATATCTGGCAGCGTTATCTTTATCTAGTCTCTGCAATGTTTCAATAAGTTCGCCACCCTCTTTAGTCCAACCACGTGCGGCCAAATTTCTACCTCGCACATCTAAACCAATTGCAATTTTGTCACCATGTTGAGCAATTACCTTTGCAGTCCAATCAGGATTTTCTAGAGCTGCAGTTCCTAAATTAATACGAGCTGCTCCAGTTGCTAAAGCATTATTAAGAGATTCATCATCCCGAATGCCACCAGACAACTCAACTTTAATATCAAGTTTTGCTGTAACTTCTTTCAATAATTCTCTGTTACTTCCTTTGCCAAATGCTGCATCTAAATCAACTAAATGAATCCATTCAGCTCCTTGTTCTTGCCAAGCCAAAGCTGCATCAAGAGGTGAGCCATAAGAAGTTTCAGTTCCTAATTCACCTTGTACTAATCGAACTGCTTGTCCATCGGCAACATCAACTGCTGGAAGAAGTATTAGTGGTTTCATATTAAACAGTCTCCAACCAATTGCTTAAAAGTTGTAATCCAGCTTCCCCTGATTTTTCAGGATGAAACTGAGTTGCTGATAGTGGCCCATTTTCAACACTGGCTAAGAATTTTTCTCCATGCATTGCAAAGTGTTTCAATGGCGCATCAATTTTTTTGGTTCCATGCAGGTTTAAATCTTTGGCAGCAAACGAATGAACAAAGTAGAATTTTTCAGCTTCAACGCCCTTAAACAGTTTTGAGCCATTTCCTATTTGCACGTTATTCCAACCCATGTGAGGCAAGATTGAAGCTTTAATCTCAGTTACATCTCCTGGCCACTGGTGTAATCCAGCAGTTTTTTCTCCATGCTCTAAACCATGTTCAAACATCACTTGCATTCCAACACAAATTCCTAACACGAAACGATTTCCTGCAAGTCTTTTATCAACTATTTCTGATCCTCGATATTTGTTGATTCCTTGCATGCAAGCAGCGAAAGCACCAACTCCAGGAATAATTAATCCTTCAGCATTTAAGCAGGTTTCGAAATCATTTGAGACAACAACATTTGCGCCGATTTTTTGTAAACCTTTTTGAACAGATCTAATATTTCCTGATCCATAATCAAGAACAACAATATTTTTAGACATTAAAACCCAAGTTTAAACATGAGTTTTATCTACAGCACACCCTTGGTTGAGGGAATACCAACAGATTTAGCATCAAAGGCAACAGCATCTCTTAACGCTCTAGCCACAGCTTTGAATTGTGCTTCGACAACGTGGTGAGCATTTCTTCCTTCTAGGACTTTGATGTGCAAAGTTATATCTGCACTGTTAACAAATGATTCCCAAATGTGTTTGGTAAGTGTTGTGTCATATGAACCAATCATCGGAGCAATTTCTGTTTCACTGTGTACTAAATATGGTCTGCCAGATAAATCAACTGCAGCTCTAACTAAAACTTCATCCAATGGCAAAGTCGCATCGCCATATCTTCTGATACCTGATTTATCTCCTAGAGCTTCTTTGAATGCAGTTCCTAGAGCTAAAGCTGTGTCTTCAATGGTGTGGTGTTCATCAACTGAAATATCACCTTTAGTTTTTACATTTAAATCAAATGCACCGTGTTTGCCTAATTGGCTCAACATGTGATCATAAAACGGAACACCAGTGTCTACTGTGACTTCACCGGTTCCATCTAGATTAATTTCAACAAGTACGTCGCTTTCTTTTGTAGTGCGAGCTACGCGCCCTTTTCTACTCACGACTTACTCCTTCTCTATTTACGTAAATCTAATTATTGTTCATCAATGATTTCTCATTGAATGCGGTCAAGGTTTTTCGAACCGAATATCTACAGCTTGAGCATGAGCAGGCAAATCTTCAGCATGCGCCAGTGATCTTATTTGATTGGCAGCTTCTTGCAAAGCCTCTTTGGAATAATTGATGTAGTGCACGCCTCTTAAAAATGTTTGAACTGACAATCCAGATGAGTGACAGGCACAACCTCCAGTTGGCAAAACATGATTGCTACCGGCTAAATAATCCCCTAGCGAAACTGGAGCGTGAGCTCCCACAAATATTGCACCAGCATTTTTAACTCTTCTAGCAACAGTTTCTGCATCAAGTGTGTGGATTTCTAAATGTTCTGCAGCATATTGATCAACTACAGCTAAACCTTGTTCAGTGTCTTTAACCAACACAATTGCACTTTGCACACCACTTAAAGCCTGATTAATTCGAGCAGAGTGCTTAGTCTGAGGAACTTGCAACTCTAATTCTTTCACAACATTGTTTGCTAGTTCTTCTGATGTCGTAACCAAAACACTTGAAGCAATCACATCATGTTCTGCTTGACTAATTAAGTCAGAAGCAATCCAAGATGCATTTCCTGAATCATCTGCCAAAATTGCAATCTCGGTAGGGCCTGCTTCACTATCAATGCCAATTAATCCTCTTAAAATTCTTTTTGCTGCAGTGACATAAATATTTCCTGGACCTGTGACCATATTTACTGGTTCGCAAGTTTTTGAACCATAAGCAAACATGGCGATTGCTTGAGCACCGCCTGCGGCATAAATTTCTGTTATTCCTAAAATTTTGCAAGCAGCAAGAATTGTTTTGTTAGGCCAGCCATCGTTTTCTTTTTGAGCAGGACTTGCCACAGCAATTGATCTAACTCCTGCAACTTGGGCAGGAACAACATTCATGACCACACTTGATGGATAAACAGCGTTACCACCTGGAACATATAAACCAACGCGATCTACAGGTAACCAGCGTTCACTTACTGTGCCCCCATTTACAACTTCTGTTTGTGAATCTTTTCTTACTTGTGATTGGTGCACAGTCTTACTTCTCTTAATTGCTTCCTCTAAAGCTTCAATTACATCTGATGACATTTCACTGAACGCTTTATCAATAACTTCCTGTGGGACTCTTAAAGATTGAGGTTTGACCCCATCTAGTTTTTCTGTCCAGTTCATGATGGCTTGATCGCCATTTTGCTTCACATCTTCAATAATGGGTTTGACTGTATTAATGACAGATTCAACATCTAATTGAGCACGTTGCACCACGGGGCGAGGTAATTTCTCGACTTTTCTTAAATCAATGCGACGAATCATATTCTTAATTCTACGGGATGCTTACTTTCAATTCATGTCATATTCTTGGTCTATGAGAGATGAAGATTCAGGTCTGAAGATGTTGCCAGTATTTCCTCTCAACGCGGTTTTAATGCCACATCAATTAATGCCACTTCATATTTTTGAGAACCGCTACCGACGCCTGATGGCAGATTTATTAGCTCTTCCTGAGACTGAACAACGTTTTGGAATTGTGTCAATCACTAAAGGATCTGAAACTAATGAGGATCTTCCAGCCATTTCAGAAATTGGCACGATCGCAGTTTTAAGAAAAACCAATGCTAATGCTGATGGAACTTTTGACATCATGGTTATGGGTGGCGAAAGATTTGATGTTAAATCAATAAGTATCAGTAAAGCCCCTTATCTGATAGCTGAAGTAAAAGAAAGAAAAGAATCTCCCATTGATTTTGATCAAGCAACCATCACTTTGGCTAAAGAAAAATGTGCCGACTTCATGATGATGATGGATGCCGACAATGACAATGCGGCAAATGATTTACCTAGTGAACCTTCAGCTTTAAGTTTTCTAATTGCTGGACTTTTACCTCTAACAGCTTTTGAGCAACAAGATTTACTAAACATTGATGATGCCAATGTGAGACTAAAAGCTGTGATGAAAATAATTAATCGCGAAACTATTTTGATGCAAGAAATACCAAGTGTGCCTGCTCCGTTTTTAACCAGAGTGACAATTAGTCCTAACTAAGCAACGGCACTTGGACCCAAGAGGGCCTTTAATTCTCCAAATAAAGCTGATGTTGGCTCAACTCTAAGTTTTTCATCAATTTTCATAACTGTGGTTTTATCACCATTGCTTAAATGCAGATGAACTTCCACAGAACCAGGATGAGTTTGTAAAACTGATTTGATGGAATCAACAACTGGTGGAGTACAACTTGCCATTGGTAATCTCACCACCACAGGACCAGTTCTTGGCTTATTGAGATCTGGCACAGAAAATTCTAAGGCAACTAATTTTGGACTTTCTTCTTCACGTGCATCAATTTTTGCTTTAACAGCCAAAATTGCATCTTCATGAATTAATCCTGAAACATTGGCGTAAGTCTGGGAAAACACCATTAGATCTACAGCTCCTGCTAAATCTTCTAAAGTAACAATGGCCCACGATGCACCCTGCTTAGTTACTTTTCTTTGAATATTTGTAACTAAACCTGCCACAGTCACAATTTCACCGTCATTTTTGTTGCCATGAGTTATATCTGCCATTGAAGTATCGGAGAAACGATTTAATAAATGTTCAATTCCAAGCAGTGGATGATCACTTACATAAAGCCCTAACATTTCTCTTTCAAAGTTCAACAAAATTGCTTTATCCCATTCGCCATCTGGAATAGTTATTTCTGCTCCAGTTATGGAAACGGTTTCGCCACCTCCTGCTCCAAACAAGTCGTATTGGCCAATTGATTCTGCTCTTTTTGATTCACTAGCACTATCTACCGCTTCGATATGAACGCTTAGTAAACCTTTGCGGGAATGATTCATAGAATCAAATGCACCAGCTTTAATGAGAGCTTCAATTACTCTTTTGCTACAAACAGCAGGATCAACTTTCTTTAAGAAATCAAAGAAATCAGTAAATCTTTCATTCTTTTCTCTGGAAGTGATAAGTGCTTCCACCACGTTTTCGCCCACATTTTTAATGGCAGATAATCCAAAACGAATGTCATTTCCCACAGGTGCAAATTCACTTAGAGACTCATTCACATCTGGTGGCAATACTTTAATTCCCATGCGACGGCATTCATTTAGATAAATTGCTAATTTGTCTCGATCATCTTTCACACTTGATAACAATGCAGCCATATATTCAGTGGGAAAATTAGCCTTTAAGTAAGCAGTCCAGTATGAAACTAATCCATAACCTGCGGTGTGAGCCCGGTTAAATGCGTAATCAGAGAAAGGAACAAGTGTGTCCCACAGCGTCTTAATTGCATCTTCACTGTATTTGTTTGCTCTCATTCCATCTCTAAATGGAACAAACTCTTGATCAAGAATCTCTTTCTTTTTCTTACCCATCGCTCGTCGTAATAAATCTGCTTTGCCAAGGGAATAATCTGCCACTTTTTGAGCAATAGCCATAACTTGCTCTTGATAAACAATTAATCCATAAGTATCAGACAATATTTCGTCAAGTGGCTCAGCTAATTCTTCATGAATTGGTTTTACAAGTGTTCGTTTATTTTTTCTATCGGCATAATCATTGTGAGCGTTTACTCCCATTGGACCTGGGCGATAAAGAGCAAGAACAGCAGAAATGTGTTCAAAGTTATCTGGCTGCATGGAACGCAACAGCGCTCTCATGGGAGCACCATCAAGTTGAAAGACTCCTAAGGTGTCTCCCCTACTTAGTAGTTCATAAGTTGGTTTATCAGTTAATTCTAATTCTTCTAACGTAAATTCAACGTTTTTATTTCGTTTAATATGTGCTAAACAATCATCTAGAACGGTTAAGTTTCTTAAACCTAAAAAGTCCATCTTTAGAAGTCCTAAAGATTCGCAAGCTCCCATATCAAATTGAGTGATAATGGCACCATCTTGTTCACGTTTCCAAAGTGGCACAACATCAATTAATGGTTCACGACACAAAATAACTCCAGCAGCATGAACTCCTGGTTGTCTTCTTAATCCTTCCAGGCCACGAGCTGTGTCAACAATTCTTTGCGCATCAGGATCTGTTTTATAAAGACTTCGGAATTCATTTGCTTCTTTGAATCGATCATCTGTTTTGTCAAAAATTGAAGCCAATGACATATCTTTACCAACAACTGGTGGTGGAATTAATTTGGTAATTTTGTCAGATACTGCAAATGGGTAACCTAAAACTCGAGCAGAGTCTTTAATTGCAGCTTTGGCTTTAATGGTTCCATAAGTAATGATTTGAGAGACGTGATCTGAACCGTATTTAACAGTTGCATAGCGAATCATGTCGGCTCTTCTTTTTTCATCAAAGTCAATATCAATATCGGGCAATGAAATACGTTCAGGATTTAAGAATCTTTCAAACAATAATCCATGTTTCAAGGGATCTAATTCAGTAATTCCAAGAGCAAAAGCAATAACTGATCCACCAGCAGATCCTCGACCTGGACCTACTCTGATTTTGTTTTCCTTGGCATAACGAACAAGATCTGCTACTACTAGAAAATAACTTGGAAAACCCATTTGGTTAATTACATTTATTTCGTATTCTGCTTGCTTTAAATGAGTTTCAGGTATTTGATTTTTAAATCTTTTGGCTAAACCAAGTTTTACTTCTTTTGCTAACCAAGTTTCTTCAGTTTCACCCTGAGGAACATCAAAACTAGGCATAAGGTTTGCACCTTCTGTGAATTTCACATCACAGCGCTCTGCAATTAACAATGTGTTGTCACATGCTTCTGGGTAATCTTTCCAAATTGCACGCATCTCAGCAGGTGATTTCAAATAAAAATCTTGAGCATCAAATTTGAATCTGTTGGGATCACTCATTGTGGTTCTAGTTCCTACACAGAGTAGAACTTCATGAGAAGCAGCATCTGCGGCATAGGTGTAGTGAAGATCATTTGTTGCAACTAATGGAATGTTTAGATCTTTTGCAATCTTGAGTAAAGCCGGTCTAGTTCTTTTCTCAATCTCTAAACCATGATCCATCAGTTCACAAAAGTAGTTTTCTTTACCAAATACTTCTTGCATAGAAGCAGCAACTTCGCGGGCTTTCTTTTCATCTCCTGCTTGTAACCAGCGATTTACTTCCCCAGAAGGGCACCCTGTTGTGCCAATCAGACCTTTGCCATATTTTTCAAATAATTCATAATCAAATCTTGGTTTGTAGTAATAACCTTCAAGACTGGAAAGAGAAGAAATTCTAAATAAGTTATGCATTGCTTCTGTAGTTGTGGCCCACATTGTGATGTGAGTGTAAGGAGATTTACCTCTTCCAAATTCTTGATCATCACTTTTTGAATTTCCACCAAAATCCAACATCTCACGAGACTTTCGACCATTAGGTGCGTAATAACCTTCAATACCAATAATTGGTTTAATTCCTTGCTCTTTTGCGTTTTTATAAAAATCAAATGCACCATAAAGATTTCCATGATCTGTGATTGCAATGGCAGGCATACCTAATCTTTTGGTTTCTGTCATTAATGGATTTAAACGAGCTGCACCATCAAGCATTGAATATTCAGTGTGAACATGAAGGTGAACAAATGAGTCGCGATCGGACATGACTAACTAAAGGTCCTTTCGACTTTGGAATACAAAGGGGAAGATTTGTATTACTAATTTATGTCTTAGTTCTGACAATTTTACTGATAAGCCTCGGCGATGCGAGTAAGACTTAACGTGAGGTCTTGAGGATAAGCGGAGTTAAATGTCACATCTTGACCTGTCTTTGGGTGACGAAATGTTAACTGTGTGGCGTGTAACCACTGGCGGTGCAATTCGAGTTTGCCAGCCAACTTGGGATCTGCTCCATACATCGAATCTCCAACGCAAGGATGCTTGATTGCTGCCATGTGAACTCTGATTTGGTGGGTTCGTCCAGTTTCTAATTCAATCTTTAAAAGTGATGCTCCAGCAAAAGCTTCAATGGTTTCATAATGAGTAACGCTGTCTTTGCCACCATTTACTACCGCATATTTGTAATTTTCTTGTGGATGTCTATCAATTGGTGCATCAATTGTTCCTTTAGAAGGATCAGGATGACCTTGCACTAATGCGTGATAAATCTTTTTCACAGTTCTATCTCTAAATTGATCTTTTAAACTTTCATAAGCTAATTCACTTTTTGCTACCACCATGACACCACTTGTGCCAACATCTAAGCGATGCACAATGCCTTGTCTTTCTGGTGCTCCACTTGTTGAAATTCGATGTCCTAGATCTGCAATTGATGCGGTAACTGTTGGACCTTCCCAACCAGGACTTGCATGAACTGCAACTCCTACTGGTTTATCGATTACCACAACATCTTCATCAGCAAAAAGTATAGGAATTTTTGTAACTTGATCAGCAGGATTAATGGCAGCTTTGATAATTGGGTTATAAACAACTTTATCTCCAGTGGCGACCCTGTGGGATTTTAAAGCTAATTTGTCATTTACTAAAACTGAACCTGCATCAATATCGGATGCAACTTTGGTGCGAGATATTTCAAAAGTTACAGACAGTAGTGCATCAAGTCTTGAACCATCTTGGGCTTCATCTACAACTAGAGAATATTCACTCATTATTTTTCACTCTTAAGATAAGGATCTTTGCCAAACAAAGCCATCGCAGCAATTACTACTGCTGAAATACTTACACCCATATCGGCAATATTAAAGACGGCCCAATAAGGAATCTGAATGAAATCAACAACGGCTCCTCTAAATACTCCAGGGGATCTAAATAAGCGATCAATCAAATTTCCAATCGCTCCGCCCAGCATTGCCCCTAAACATATGGCCCAACTCAATCTGACAACTTTTTTACCTGTTCTATATATATAGAAGGCAATAACGAAAGCCAAGATCGTAAATACCCAGGTAGTGCTACTTCCCAAGCTAAATGCTGCACCTGGATTTCTGAAGAATGTAAATTGCAACAAAGGACCTGCGTTTTCTCCAAATATTGCTGGAATCAAGACAATGTTGGGACGATTTTCCAGATATCGCACAGCCAATACTTTGGTTATTAAATCAAGAACGATTACGCCTATGGCAATCTTCAGCATTAATTCTTGTAAATGTGTGCGACTCTTCACCTAGTGAACACTACGCTCCTGAGGGTTCTCATAAACTACGAGAGTCGTGTTTTTTTCTTATTTAACCTTGAACAAAGTTAGGAAGGTGTTCTAATCGTGTATCGCGAGGTACCCAATCGAATCAACCTTCCTGAAATGGAACATGAAGTATTAGGAATGTGGGAAAAGGAAGAAATTTTCCACAAATCTTTAAACCAAAGAGATCCAAAAAAATCGTGGGTCTTCTACGAAGGTCCCCCAACTGCTAATGGCAAACCAGGTGCTCATCACGTTGAAGCAAGAGTTTTCAAAGACGTATTTCCAAGATTTAAAGCGATGCAAGGCTATTACGTTCCTCGTTATGCAGGTTGGGATTGTCACGGATTACCAGTTGAATTAGCTGTTGAAAAAGAATTAGGTTTCACCGGTAAAAACGATATTGAAAAATATGGCGTTGCTGAATTCAATGCAAAATGTCGTGAATCTGTTTTAAGAAACGTAAGTGACTTCACCACCATGACTTCCCGCATGGGTTATTGGGTTGATTTCGACAAAGCCTATTGGACTATGAATCCAAGTTATGTGGAATCTGTTTGGTGGTCTTTAAAGGAAATTCACAAAAAAGGTTTATTGGTATCTGACTATCGAGTAAGCCCATATTGCCCAAGATGTGGCACGGGTTTATCAGATCATGAATTAGCTCTTGGTTATGAAACCATAACTGATCAATCTATCTACATTAAGTTTCCTGTTCTTGATGGTGAATTAGCAAAGAAATACAAAAATCTTTCCCTTTTGGTTTGGACTACCACACCTTGGACCACCATCAGTAATACTGCAGCCGCGGTGGGTCCAAAAATTGATTACTTAATTGCCCAAGTTGAAGAAGAACACTTTGTTATTGCTAAAGAGTTAGTTGCACTCCTTGGAGAAGAAGTATCAATAAAGGAAACTGTTAAAGGTAAAGACTTAGAAGGTATTCACTACCAACCACCATTTGGTAAAACACTTTTCGAAGATGATGCACCAGCAGCACTTCATAGTGTGGTTTTGGCAGATTATGTAACAACAGAAGATGGCACAGGAATTGTTCATCAATCCCCTGCTTTTGGAGCCGAGGACTTACAGGTTTGTAGAAAATATGGTTTACCTGTAGTAAATCCAGTTCAAGCAGATGGTCACTTTGCACCAAATACTCCTCTTGTGGCAGGACAATTCTTTAAGAAAGCTGACAAAGATATTGTTAAAGATTTAAAGAAACGTGAAATTTTATTTAAAGAATTAGCTTACGAACATCAATATCCTCATTGTTGGCGCTGTCACACTCCATTGATGTATTACGCCCAACCTTCTTGGTACATCAGAACAACTCAAATTAAAGATGCGCTACTGCGAGAAAATGAAAAGACTAATTGGTTTCCTAACACCATCAAGCATGGTCGATACGGCGACTGGTTAAACAACAACATTGATTGGGCTTTATCCAGAAACAGATATTGGGGCACTCCTTTACCTATTTGGATTTGTGAAGACAAACATCAAACAGCCGTTGGATCTTTAAAAGAATTAAGTGAATTATCAGGCAAAGATGTCACAAACACTGATCCTCATCGCCCCTTTGTTGATGACATCACAATAACTTGTCCAGAATGTAAAAAAACTGCCACAAGAGTTCCAGAAGTAATTGATTGTTGGTATGACTCAGGAGCAATGCCTTTTGCTCAACTTTCATATCCTCAACAAAACCAAGACTTATTCAAAACAAGTTACCCAGCTGATTTCATTTGTGAAGCAATTGATCAAACCCGTGGATGGTTTTACACGTTAATGGCCATTGGAACTTTAGTTTTTGATCAAAGTTCTTACAAAAACGTTGTCACACTTGGTCACATCTTGGATGAAAAGGGTCGCAAGATGAGTAAACATCTAGGAAATGTTTTAGAACCAATTGCGTTAATGGATGAACACGGTGCAGATTCTGTGCGCTGGTTCATGTTGGCATCAGGTTCTCCGTGGCAAGCACGCAGAGTTGGTCATGCTGCCATCCAAGAAGTAACAAGAAAAGTTTTGTTGACCTATTGGAATACTGCTTCGTTTCTTTCCCTTTACACCCGTTTATCAACATATAAACCAGGTGACAAAGTAATTGCTAGAAAAGAAAGACCTGAAATTGATCAATGGTTACTTAGTTTGGTTGATGATGCAGTTTTGCAAGTAACTAGTGCCTTAGAAAACTTTGATACCCAAAAAGCAGGACGAGTTCTTGCTGATGTTGTTGATGATATGTCTAATTGGTATGTCAGAAGAAACAGAAGAAGATTCTGGGATGGCGATCCTGTAGCACTTGCAACTTTGCATGAAGCTTTAAGAACAATTACTTTAATCATGTCTCCTTTTGTGCCATTTATAACTGAGCGCGTATGGCAAGACATGTTTAGAGCTACAACTGATGCTTCTTTGCAATCTGTTCATTTGGGCAATTGGCCAGAGGTTAATAAGTCAGAAATAAGAACAGACTTAATTGAAAACATGGGACTAATCAGACGACTAGTAGAACTTGGTCGTGGAGCTCGTGCCGAAGGAAAAGTAAAGAACCGTCAACCACTTTCTAGAGCATTAGTTTCAGCCAAGAACTGGGACAAAGTTCCTCAAGATTTAAGAGACCAATTAGCAGAAGAATTAAACATACTTGATTTGCAATCATTGAGTGAGACCGGTGACTTAGTAAATGTTGCTGTGAAAGCAAACTTTAGAACCCTTGGGGCTCGTTACGCCAAGGAAACTCAATTAATCGCCAAAGAAATCTCAAACTCAGATGCAGCAGCTTTGGTTCAAGAATTAAGAAAAACTAACAAATCATTGATCAAAGTTGATGGTCAAGAATTTGAAATCACTGCTGAAGATGTGATCATCACCGAAACTCCACGTGAGGGCTGGTCTGTGATGAGCCAAGATGGTGAAACTATTGCCCTTGATTTAGAAATCTCGGCTGAATTAAGAAGTCTGGGAATTTCACGTGAAGTAATCAGAATGATTCAAGAAGCACGAAAGAATTCTGGTTTTGAAGTTTCAGATCGAATCAATTTGAAATATCACACCACAGATGATCAAGTTAAGGCATCAATCCTTGCAAACTTAGAAGTAATTAAAAGTGAAGTTCTAGCACTTGAATTTGTTGCGGCAAAAGGATCTGCTGAGCCTACGACTGTTGATGAAGAGCTAAACGTTCAAATCTGGATTGAAAAAGCCTAAATCTTTATTGGTTTTCTGGAGCACTAGTAATTACATTGACTGGTTCAGTGTTTTCAATTGAATCATTTAATTGTGCACCCAAATCAGTAAGCATTCCTGATAACCAATTTCTGAGTCTGTTGCGATAATCAATTTCTATAGCTTCAAGTCTTTTAATTTGAGCTTCGATTTGAGCTTTTTCTGATTCAACGCTGGAAGAAATAGAAGCCGCTCTTGCTCTTGCTTCTCGAACTAATCTTTCTGCTTCATTGGTTGCAGCAGTTAAGGCTTGTTGAGCAAGAGTTAAAACTTCAACTGGAGATTTAGTATCAACACTTTGTGAACTGGAAAGTGATGTTCCTCTGTGTGCCATTTCGAGTTCATTTTGCAAACTTGCAATTTCGTCAGCAACTTTTTCTAAGAATTCATCAACTTGGCTTACGTCATAACCCATGCGCATGCGGGTGGTGTCAAAGACGACGTTGGCAACATCTTCAGGTGTTAATGCCATTTATCCACTCCAAGAGTCAATTTACAAAGATTAATCTACCCTGCTAATGCTCGAAAATGGTAATTAGAGGGAGGAAAATATACCTATGGCTATTTGAATCAGGATAATCACAACTAAGAAAGACATATCCAAGGAAACCGAACCGATTCTTAAAGGCGGGATAAATCTTCTAAAGAAATTCAATGGTGGGTCAGTCAGGGAATAAATGGTTTCGACTAACAACAAGAGAAATCCAGTAGGTTGCCAAGAACGGGCGAACATCTGCACATAATCAAAAACCAAACGACCGATCATGACTAACAGATATAACTGAAGTAACTGCGCAATTATTGAACCCATATAGATTTAGTTTAAATTAAACTTGATTAAAAAAGCCATCTTGAGCGACTTGTTGGCGAGCTTCTGCCCCAAGATCAACGTTGGCTGGTGATATCAAGAAAACTGAATTGGTTACTCTTTCAATGGTTCCTCTTAGAGCAAAAGCTAAACCTGATGCAAAATCAAGAATTCTCTTTTGGTCACTTGGATCCATTTCAGACAAGTTAATAATTACTGGTGTTCCATCGCGGTATTCCTCACCAATTCTTCGAGCATCATTAAACGCTCTTGGATGAAGTGTGGTGATACGAGACACTGGTTCTGCCATTACTGGTTTTACTTGAGGTGCAATTCTTACTTCTGGTCTTTCAACTAATGCTGTAGATCCATTTGTAGAAAAAGCTCTAGGAATTGGTGACCAACGAGGAGTTGCTGGGGCTTCTTCTTCGTAAAATTCTTCAATTTCATCATCTAAATAATTTTGATTATCTTCAACTAAACCTAAATAGACAGCCATTTTGCGAAAGCCTTTTGGCATATCTTCCTCCTGGTTACATACGTGTGTGTCACTTGCGAACTCTTAAGTTGCAGTAGTTACGCCTGTGACTAAAGACAAAGTTACCCGATTTTTGGTCTTTCCCCGAGTAAGGCAGACCCAATTCGAAGGTGTGTCGCACCATGCAAAATTGCTGCTTCTAAATCATCACTCATCCCAGCCGACAAAATCTCGGCTTGAGGATGTTCTTTCAAGAAACTATCTCTGATGTCTTTCAATCTGGCAAAAGCAAGTTCAGGCTTTTCTCCCAAAGGTGCCACACTCATCAAACCTTTTAATTCCAGATGACTTGCCTGGCTAATAGATGCAGCTAATTCACTTAATTCCGCAGGCCAAATGCCACCTCTGGTTGGATCTGGTCCAGATTGGTCAAGATCAACCTGAATCAAAACCGATTGAACTTTGTTTATCCCTTGAGCACTCTTTTGAATTTCTTTAGCTAATGACCAACGATCAACAGAGTGAATTAGATCCGCATAATTAACTACTGATTTTGCTTTGTTGGATTGTAATTGACCAATGAAATGCCATTTGAATTCATTTTTTACTTCAGCCTTTTTGGAAGATGCTTCTTGATCTCTATTTTCTCCCACATTTTCAATTCCTAATTGTTTTAACAAATCAACATCTCTTGCCGGATAGGTCTTGGTCACGGCAATCAGTGTGATTTCTGCAATATCTCTTCCTGCGGCACTACAGGCATTTTTTATTCGGGCTTGAATAATTTCTAGATTGCTTTGGATTTCACTTAAGCGATTACTCATTCACTTAACCAAGCAACTGTGGCATTTCTTCCAGTCACTAAATCTCTTCTGAAAGAAAACAACTCAGCAGTATCGAAGGTGCAGATATTTAAATCTGTGGTTTTGATTTGATATTGGGCTAGTTGATGTTTAACACCTTTGCGAATATCAACTGCCAATTGTCCATCGGCAAGCTTGACTGCTGCACTTGGTTCAATGTCTTTTACTTCATCAAATCTTTCTTGGGTGGCAACAAAATTCTTAGCACTAATTGTTGGTCCAATAATTGCCTTTAGGTTTTCTGGTTCTGCCCCTAAATCAAACATTCCTTCAACTGCGTTTGCCACTACCCCAACTAACATTCCTTGCCAACCAGCGTGAACAACGCCAACCACATGAGCTATTGGATCAACTAAAACAATTGGTGCACAATCTGCTGACATGATTACTAACCCTAAATTAGTTTCTCTAGTGACTAGTGCATCTGTATCAGGGTGAACTTCAGGAAATTCTGACTTAACATTAACCACATTTGGTGAATGAGTGGCACCTATAAAAACTAAAGGCATTGCTAAATGTTCTGCAAGTATTTCTCGGTTTTTAAAAACATCTGATTCATTGTCATTAACATGATCTGCAACGTTTAAAGTATCGTAAGGTTTTTTGCTGATTCCACCTTGGCGGCCAAAGAAACCCCAGTTTGCTTTGCCTGACTTACCAGATGAAATCGGTGTAGGCACCGACATGTTTTGGCTACTTTAAGAAATCCGGTACATCAAGATCGTCACTTGGGGTGTCATCAAAAACAACTCTTCTTGGAGTTGAAGCAGTTGAAGCTTTAAATGTTGAACCAACCACAGGTTGAGGACCTGTGTCATCTTTAGTTCTTGCAACAAATGATGGAATTTCTGGTTCTGAATTTGTAACTGCATGAATGGAACTTCTGCGCACTGATGCTAAATCTTTGTCAGCAAAACCTGCAGCAATAACAGTTACTCGTACTTCATCACCGAGTGTGTCATCAATTACTGCACCAAAAATAATGTTTGCTTCAGTGGAGGCAACGTTTTGAACCAAACGTGCTGCTTCATTAATTTCAAACAAACCTAAGTCAGATCCACCAGCAATGGAAAGTAGAACACCTTTTGCTCCTTGGATATCTGCTTCCAGCAATGGAGATGCGATTGCATTCTGAGCAGCAATTGCAGCTCTGTTTTCGCCTCGGGCTGAACCAATTCCCATTAATGCAGTTCCTGCTCCTGCCATCACACTTCGAACGTCAGCAAAGTCAAGGTTGATTAAACCTGGGGTAGTAATTAAATCTGTAATGCCACTTACTCCTTGCAGGAGAACATGATCTGCTTGTCTAAATGCATCAATTACTGAGATGTTTCGATCAGAAAGTGAAAGTAGTCGATCATTTGGAATAACAATTAATGTGTCAACTTCATTTCTTAAAGCTTCAACACCGATTTCTGCTTGGGTGATGCGACGCTTGCCTTCAAAATTAAATGGCTTTGTAACAACACCAATTGTTAGAGCACCAACTTCTTTTGCCACTCTTGCGACAACGGGTGCTCCACCAGTTCCAGTTCCGCCACCTTCTCCGGCAGTAACAAAAACCATGTCAGAGCCTTTTAAAACATCTCTTAATTCTTCGATGTGATCTTCTGCAGCTTGGCGACCTACTGAAGGATCAGCTCCTGCACCTAGGCCACGAGTTAATTCACGACCAATATCTAATTTTACATCTGCATCACTCATTAATAGAGCTTGTGCGTCTGTATTTATTGCAACAAATTCAACGCCTTTTAATCCGGCTTCAATCATTCGATTTACTGCGTTAACGCCACCGCCACCAATACCAACAACTTTGATAAT
This sequence comes from Actinomycetota bacterium, assembly GCA_026393095.1. Lineage (GTDB taxonomy): Bacteria > Actinomycetota > Actinomycetes > S36-B12 > UBA5976 > ATZT02. The sequence goes on from JAPLAV010000046.1 coordinate 28,855, forward strand.
TGCGAGATAGTTTTGCGGAGCAACCACGTTTATTTCCCCCTGTTTCAACTCTTAACCTCAACTTGAGGCTAAAAGTTGTTGCGTGTGTTAAGCGAAGAGAATTTAGACGTGAACTGGGACTTCACCAAGCACGCGACTCGGCGTGTTGCACACATATAAACAGTGCAGTAAAACAGATACAGAGTCAATAGAGTTGGCTTAACAAACTAGAAAAGCAATAAAAGGGGTTTTGAACTTCCATGCATTTAGTTGTGCCTAAAGAAACAAGATCTGGCGAAAAAAGAGTAGCTGCTGCTCCTGCCACTATTGCCAAATTAATCAAACTTGGATTTGAAGTAACAGTAGAAAGTGATGCAGGTTTAACTGCCCTTTTCACAAACGAAAATTACCAAGAAGCAGGCGCAAAAGTAACTACAGATATTTCAAGTGCAATTAAAAATGCTGATGTTGTTGCATCAGTTGGAACACTTCCGGCAAATCTCTCACCTTCACTAAAGTCTGGTGCAGTTTGTTTATCTTTTGCTCAAGCAAAAAGAGATAAAGAAAATATCGCAGCAATTGCTAAAGCAAAAGCCACATTATTATCTTTTGATTTTGTACCAAGAATTTCCCGTGCTCAAAGTGCAGATGCATTAACTTCTCAAGCAACAGTTTCTGGTTATCACACCATGGTTACTGCAGCATCACTGTTGCCAAAAATGTTTCCGTTAGTAATGACAGCTTCTGGAACGATTAGACCTTCTAAAGTTTTGGTAATTGGAGCAGGTGTTGCCGGTTTACAAGTTATGGCAACCGCAAAGAAACTGGGAGCAATAGTTTCTGGCTACGACGTAAGAACTGCCAGCAAAGATGAAGTTAAATCTGTTGGTGCCACATTTATTGAACTAGATCTTCCAGTTGTGGAAGGAAGTGGCGGTTATGCCAAAGAAATGGATCAAGAACGCACAAAATTACAACAAGAACTATTAACTCCTTATATAACTGCAACAGATGTCTTAGTGACCACTGCAGCAGTTCCTGGAAGACCAGCGCCAAGACTTGTTACTTCAGCAATGCTTAAAGGAATGAAATACGGATCTGTGATTGCAGATATGGCAGCTGAAAATGGTGGCAACGTTGAAGGTTCAGTTGCTGGTCAAATTGTGGATGTAAACGGAGTGAAAATTTGGGGCGGACAAAACATTGCTTCTGCTATGGCACCTGATGCTTCATTTCTTTTCGCAGGAAACGTAATCTCTCTACTTTCTTTCATCGTTAAAGAAGGCGCAATTGTTATAGATAAAGAAGATGAAGTTGTCAAAGGAAGTGCCTTAGTTATCAATGGCGAAATTACAAATGAATTTGTTAAAACTGAACTAGGACAGGGGTAATTAGATGAGTATCGAAATTGCCTTACTAACAATATTTATTTTGAGTATCTTTGTGGGCTTTGAAGTTGTTTCTAAAGTTTCCACAATTTTGCACACTCCCCTAATGTCTGGTGCAAATGCAATTCACGGTGTGATTTTGGTAGGCGCAATTATTGTTACCGGTCATGCAGAAAACAATTTGGAATTAATACTTGGTTTAGTTGCAATAGTGCTAGCAACCATCAACATGGTTGGTGGATTTGTGGTAACTGATCGAATGCTTGAGTTGTTTAAATCAAAGAAATCGACAAAAGCTGGTGACAAAAAATGATTCCAGCCTGGTCACAATTAGCTAACTTAGGTGCAGCCCTTGCATTCATTTTGGCATTGAAAGCTTTATCTTCCCCAAAAACTGCACGACTAGGTAATCGCATTGGAGCAGTTGGTGCAATTGCCGCAGTGGCAATTGTTTTCTTTTCTGAAAGTAATCTCAAACATTTACCACTAATTTTGATTGCTGTTGCTTTTGGAACAATAGTTGGCTTTGTCGCAGCGAAAAAAGTTCAAATGACTCAGATGCCCCAAATGGTTGCTTTATTTAACGGTGTAGGTGGCGGAGCTGCGATGGCGGTTTCCTCTATTGAATTCTTAAAAGCAGGAGCAACAGATGGTTTTGTTGCATTGTTTGCAACAGTCTTCACAGTGGTTATTGGTTCTATTTCATTCACAGGTTCCATTGTTACGTTTTTGAAATTGCAAGAATTAATGACTTCTCGCCCAGTTGTTTTACCTTTAGGCCGATTCATAACTATCGGTACAGCATTGACCACACTTGTTATGTCAGTTTATTTAATGGTCTTCCCAGAAATTTGGGCGTTATGGACTTTGGTTGCTTTGTCGCTGGTAATGGGAATTTTGTTTGTACTTCCTGTTGGAGGTGCAGATGTTCCAATCGTCATTAGTTTGTTGAATGCATTCACTGGTTTATCTGTTGCTGCAAGTGGTTATGTATTAGACAACGTTTTGTTATTGGTTGCAGGAACTCTGGTGGGAGCTTCTGGAACCTTGCTAACTCAATTGATGGCAAAGGCTATGGGTCGACCTCTTACTTCAACTTTGTTTGGAGCATTCACCGCGAAAGCTTCAACAGCTACCGCTTCTGCAGTTGATCGTCCTGTTAAAAGTGCAGGACCAACAGATATTGCCATCATGCTCACCTATGCCACAAAAGTAATTATTGTTCCAGGTTATGGATTAGCAGTTGCCCAAGCTCAACAATCTTTAAGAGAACTTGTTGATTTACTTATTTCAAAAGGTGTTGAAGTTGAATACGCAATTCATCCAGTTGCCGGAAGAATGCCAGGACACATGAACGTTTTACTTGCTGAAGCAGATGTTCCTTACGAACAACTAAAAGAAATGGATGAAATTAACTCAGAGTTTTCCAATGCCAGTGTTGCTGTAGTAGTTGGTGCAAACGATGTTGTAAATCCAGCTGCTAGAACCGATAAGTCTTCTCCAATTTTTGGAATGCCAATTCTTAATGCCGATCAAGCAGAACAGGTTGTCTTCATGAAACGTTCCATGAGACCAGGCTTTGCTGGAGTAGAAAATGAATTGCTTTTCAACGACAAAACTACATTGTTATTTGGTGATGCTAAAGATTCTCTTTCCAAGGTAGTTGCTGCTGTTAAGTCGATGTAGATGAAAGATCTCTACAGAATTAGAAGTTAGAAAATATGGCTGATGACAAATTAGTTGCCGTTAAAGTTGCTGATATTGGAAATCAATTACCAAATCATGTCTCCCCTAGTCAATTATCAAGCTTTGATAGATGCTCTCTTGCATATTGGTTTTCCTCTGTTGCAGGTTGGCGAGAGCCAGCTGGTTTACCCCAAATTATTGGCACATTAGTTCACGATGTTTTAGAAAACTTTTTAAAGATAAAAGCTGAGAATAGAACTAAAGAAGCAGCTTGGAACATGCTGCGCGACACTGGTGAAGTAGTAATAAACAACAACAAGTCCTGGTTGACCGAAGAAGATTTAGTAACACTTAAAGATAAAAGTGCTGAGTCCCTCAAAGGTTATTTCGACCTTGAAGATCCAACTCAATTAGAAATTGATTTAGAAGACCTAGAAAGACCAGTAACTGCCATATTTGAATCAGTAAAACTCTATGGACGCCTTGATCGAATGACTAGAGATGGTGTTGTCAGAATTACAGATTACAAAACTTCCAAAAGACCTGCACCTCAATACTTAACCGATTCCCTTCGGCAAGTAATGCTTTATGCCGCAGGTTTAAAGGAAAATGGTTTAGAAGTTGGAGAAGTAGAACTAATTTATTTACCAGGCAGAGATCGCGTTAGAAGACCTACCTATAAATCAGCACTTGATAGAGCTGTTCAACATTTAGTTACCACCAGAAGAAAAATGGATTCTTCTTTAACTAGTCAAACCTGGATGGCAAATCCGGGAAACCCTTGTAAGTCTTGTGCTTTCGTTAAGGCTTGTCCTGCTAAAACGGCAAAAGCTCCAATTCCTGGAACAAAAGAATCAGAAGACTTATTACAAACTCTAAATCTTGAAAAAAGAGTCAGATCTAAATCAAGTAATGCAGCATCTGGAATGGAAATGTTGCCCTTTGGTGAAGAAGCACAATGACAACTCAAATTCCACAAGAATGGAAACCAGGATTTCCAGTAACTAACGCAGGTTTCTTAAGAATTTCTGCTTCTCAAGTAGGTGCTGAAGAAAACAGAGCTTGTCATGATTTTATTTCACTTAAATCTCGTCCAGCAGCAAAAATTGGTGAAGGCTACATGCAACTTCGCTATCCCCCTTTTGAATCTTTTCCACTGGGAATTGTGCGCGATGCATTACTTGCCACAATTAACAACGACAAAGTAATTCATGAATTTGAAGATATGGACGATATTGCAGAAAATGCAATCTCTGAAGCAATTAGTAAAACTCGAGGCAAGGTTGAGAAGTCTCACAAGCTATGGGCCATAGATGCCCTTATTGGTTACCTAACTGCTTGGGAAAAAGCAAGAAAAGAAGATTTAGCAAACAACGTAGATTTCACAGACTTAGAAGTGATTCAAGCATTTGATGAAACAGAAAATTCTCACACTGAATGGTTTGCTTGGGGAATCTATTTAACTTCTAATGATGGAAAAATTCGAGAATTTAGAGCCTTAAAGTTTTCTAAAGCAGGATTAACTCCATTAAATCCTGTAAGAGCTGGTGTGATTGCACGAATTCTTGCTGATGGAGTACCGCACAGTGAACCAAGTTGGAGTTCTCCCCGAGATCCAATTTATAAAGTATTAAAACCTGCTGAACATGTCAGAATCAGAGAAATTGGATGTCTTGATTCAAGTCAAGCAATTGTCTTAGAAGCAAGTGTTGCTGAAGCAAGAAAACTGTTTCAGGAAAAAGCTTTACCAATCGTTATCGAAAGAGTACAAGGAGGAACGCAAAAACCTGGACCAAGTTGTCGAGGATGTCGCGCCAACACAATGTGTGAGACATTACCTAACCGCCCAGGCCTATTAGGTATTACAGCCTTTGCTCCCTGGCCTAAGGCCTATTCACCATCCAAATTTCACACTTACAGAAGATGTCCTCGTCAATATTTCTTACAAGATGAACTTGGTTTAAGAACTAAACCAGAAAGCCAAAACTCAGCCCAACAAAGAGGTTTACTAGTTCATGCGTGGTTGGAACAAGCACATAAGAGATCTCTTGAATGCTCTAAAGAAGATTTACCAACTAATTCAACTTTAGGAGTTATTGCTACTGAACTTGGTTGGAATCAAGATGAAGCAAATGTTGCTTTGCCTTTTTTGTCCCAACATCAATTGACTTGCCCAATAAATAAATCATCCAAGGTAGCAACCGAAATATCTGTTGAAGCCCTAGATACTGATGCTGACATTTCAATAAGTACTAGACCAGATCTAATTTATAAGAATGGTGATGATTTGGTATGGCGAGAAATGAAAACAGTTTCAAGTATTAAAGATTTAGAAAACGATATTTACTTCAATATCTATCCTCAGTTACCTTTGGCCATCAGACTCATGGTCGAAAATGCCATCCCAAAAAATGTCATGGAAAAACTTGGTGAGTACAAAAACAAACGAGTTGAATTAGAGCTGATTTCTCCTGATGAGTGTAAAACCATAACTTGGGATTGTGATGATGAAAAAGTAAAACTTTCTGCTTGGTCACAATTAGCTGAGCAAGTTGATAATTGGGCTAGTGACACACTCTTTGCTCCTTCTGCTAATCCGCCTTGTAATTGGTGCAAAGTGAGTAAATGGTGTGAATTCGCAAATGCAGAACTAGTTAAAGCTGATATTGGTGGACTGCAAGTTGATTTGAAGACCGGGGAAATAATTGAAAACGCATCAATTCCCTTGATTAGTAATGATGATCGTGTTGCAAAGGCGTTAGGACTAGCGGCTTCCTTGGCTGAAGTTAGTGAAAATGATGAAGATATTCCTTTCTAAACCAACCCCGAAGGTAAAAAATACCTTGTTTAGTGATTGGATTTAATTATGACAAGTCAAGTTATGCAAGTTCCAGATTCAGTTGCTAATCCAAATAGTGATGCAACCGCCAAACTTCTTTCTAAAGTTCCAACTGGTCTATTAATTGGAGATAAATTCGTTGTTGGTTCAAATGAACCATTTAATGTTACAGATCCTGCTAACGGTGAAGTTCTCACAAAAGTTGCTAATGCTGGAGTTGCTGACTTACAAAAGGCTTTAGACATTGCAGTTGTTGCTCAAGAAAAATGGGCTAAAACTGCTCCCAGAGTTCGTGGTGAAGTATTAAGAAAAACTTATGAATTAATGATCGCCCAAGCTGATGACTTAGCAATGTTGATGTCATTAGAAAACGGAAAGACTTTGGTTGATGCAAAAGCCGAAGTTACCTATGCTGCTGAATTTTTTAGATGGTTCTCTGAAGAAGCAGTAAGAATTGATGGATCAATCAGAAATGCACCAAGTGGTGCTAACCGAATTTTGACTTACAAACAACCAATAGGAATTGCATTCTTAATCACTCCTTGGAATTTCCCAGCAGCTATGTACACCAGAAAAGTTGGTGCAGCTCTTGCTGCAGGTTGTGCAGCCATCTTGAAACCAGCATCAGAGACTCCACTAACTGCATTGGCAATTAGCAAGATCATGTTAGAAGCAGGTGCTCTTCCTGGAACTGTTTCAGTTTTGCAAACAAATCAGCCAGGTCCTTTAACTGATGCAGCTCTTTCAGATGAAAGAGTTGGCAAATTATCTTTCACCGGTTCCACTGGAATTGGCAAAATGCTTTTGAAAAAAGCAGCCGAAAGAGTTTTGAATTGTTCTATGGAACTAGGCGGTAATGCTCCGTTCATTGTGCTTGATGATGCAGATATTGATGCAGCAATTGATGGCGCCATGATTGCCAAAATGCGTAATGGTGGTCAAGCATGCACCGCGGCAAATAGATTCTTTGTGCAAGAAAAAGCACACGATGAATTCGTAACCAAACTGGCCCAACGAATGGGTGCATTAAAAGTAGGCCATGGAACTTCTACTGACACTAGTCTTGCTCCGCTAGTAAACAGAAAAGCTGTTGGTTCAGTTGGAGAACTAGTAAATGATGCAATTAGTAAAGGTGCTACCCAAATAGTTGGCGGAACACCTTCTCCTGGTCCTGGCTGTTATTTTCCAGCTACAGTTTTAGGAAATGTTTCAGCTGATGCCAAGATAATTTCTGAAGAAGTATTTGGTCCAGTTGCGGCAGTTGTAAAAGTAAAAGATGAAGCAGAAGCCTTAAAGATTTCGAACAAATCAGAATATGGTTTAGCCGGTTACATTTACACCAAAGATCTTGCTCGAGGTTTAAGGGTAAGTGAAGCATTACAAGTTGGAATGATTGGTCTCAATCGTGGTTTAGTTTCAGATCCTTCCGCACCATTTGGTGGTGTTAAACAATCTGGATTAGGTCGTGAAGGTGGCTATGAAGGAATTGATGAATATCTAGAGATTAAGTACGTAGCAACAAACGACTTTTAAGGTTTAACTACCGGTACTTCTGGTGTTGAAACATCATAAGTAGATCCAGCCATTCTTCGTAATACTTTCAAAACAGCACTTTTTTCTTCCGCCTTATCAACATTGCCCCACAAAACTTTGCGCCCATTTGTCATTATTAGCCACATTGAATTTGGATTATCAGCATTAGTCGAAACTATTTCTGCTTTCAACCAATCAGGAAAACTTTGCCAAACTAAAATACTTGATGCTCTTGATTGATCATCTGGTCCACTTACTAAAGGTAAATTCGCATCACCTGGTGCTGGAAGATACGGAAAACCTGTTACATCAACTAGAAATCTTCCTTCAGGAATATCTGTTATGGCAAGTGGTTTTCTTTCACTAATCTCAATCACTAATGTTGAGGGCCAGCCTCTTCTAACTTCTGCACGACCAATTTGAGAAATTGTTTTCAATCTTTCAACGACAGTTGTTGTAGGAACCCTTAAAAGTTGTGTATTTAAGGAGACTTGAGCAGTATCCGAGATCAATTGCACAGGAACCTCATTGGCTCCCCTGATTTCAATGTTTTTAACAATGAGAAGGTTTGAATACCAACCAATGTAAAGAATTGTGGAAGTTATCGCGGCAACTACAACTACTGCGAAAATAATTCTTCGACGAATGTGACTTTTTATCACGATTTCTGACGAGCTTCTAAAAGAGTTAAAACTTCAGGAGCTAATAATCCAATGTCTCCTGCACCCAGAGTCATGATGATGTCATTTGGTTTGGCTCTATTTACAAGTTGTTGAGCTACTTTTGACCATGATGGTTCGAACACAACTTGATCTTTCGGCAGTGGCACAAGGGAGGCCATAGTTTGTCCACTTGCTCCAGGGATTGCTTCTTCTCCCGGTGCAAAAACTTCCAAGACCACAACTTGATCAGCTAAACCAAGTGCTTCGCCAAATTCTTTATTAAACAAAGCGGTTCGGTAATAGTGATGTGCTTGGAAAGCAACCACAATCTTTCCACTTTCAACGACATCTCGAGCAGCTTTAAGTGTGGCGGCAATTTCAGTTGGATGATGTGCGTAATCGTCATAAACGCGTATGCCATCTGCACTACCTCTAAATTCAAATCTTCTTCTAGTGCCCGTGAATTTAGAAATTCCATTTTTTAGATTATTAAAATCTTTACCTAAACCAAGACCAACACAAAGTGCAGCTGCTGCATTTAAAGCATTGTGTAATCCTAAGACTTTAAGTTCAATTCTGCCTAAGTTTTTCCCTTCAAAATTAACATCAAAAGAAGGACCAGGAAGTCCTAATTTTAGATTAGTAATTTTCAAATCACTATCAGCGTTGGTGCCATAAGAAATGATTTTTACACCTTTATCTTTGGCCTTTAAGATTAAGTTTCTGCCACCTTCATCATCGGCACAAATAACTGCAAAGCCGTTTCTTTCTTTTGTCAGTTCACAAAACTCAACAAAAGCGGCTTCAATTTTGTCAAAAGTTTTCCAATGATCTAAGTGGTCTGGTTCCACATTTGTAACTACTGCAACTTTTGGTGATAAAAATAGGAATGAACCATCAGATTCATCTGCTTCAACAACAAAGTTTTTGCCTTCTCCTAAGTGTGCATTTGAACCAGTTTCAGAAAGTTCACTTCCAATAGTAAAAGAAGGATCCTCACCACAAGCTTGTAAAGCCACTGTCACCATCGATGTTGTGGTGGTTTTTCCGTGAGTTCCAGAAACTGCAATGGTTTCAAATTGTCTTGTGAGAACTCCCAATGCATCTGCTCTTCTTAATACTTTTAAATTCTTATCTCGAGCAGCTTTTAATTCAGGATTATTTTCTTTGATAGCAGTTGAATGAATTACAGTTTGGCAATCTTTTAAGTTTTCTGAGGAATGGCCTACAAAAACATTTACACCAATTTTGCGTAAAGCTTCCAGTCTTCTTGATTCTTTGGCATCAGTTCCACTAACTTCAACTCCTTGAGCAGAAAGCAATCTGGCAATACCAGACATACCTGCGCCACCTAAACCAAGAATATGAACTTTTCCTAAATCGGAAATCTCTTTATTTAATGTCATTTGCAGACTCTATTTATGTGCACTTGCTAAGGCTAACGCGCTTTGCGCAACTTTCTTGTCAGCATCGCGCAAACCATGACGGCTTGCAGCCTGTGACATTTCATGCAACTTCGCTGGATTTGCCAGAAGTTCTTTGATTTGGCGAACTAATACTGCGGGTGAAACTTCAGCATCTGAAATTACAACTCCTCCCCCGTCTTTAACTAGTTCAGCCACGTTTTGACTTTGTTCACCATTGCCACTGGCAAAGGGAATATAAATTGCTGGCATCGCTAAAACTGTTTGTTCTGCAATTGTCATAGCTCCTGCTCGAGAGATAACTAAATCTGCAGCTGCGTAAGCCATTTCCATTTTTTCAATATAGGAAACAGGGTGATAAAAACTAAACTTTTTGGTACTTTCATCAATCGTATTTTTGCTTCCGATTGCATGAAGAATCTGAATATTTGTTCCTGCTAATTCCTCCAGGGAACCAACGATTGCTTTATTAATAGAGGAAGCACCTTGAGATCCACCAAAAACTAACAAAGTTTGTTTGTTTGGATCTAGGCCAAAACTAACTCGGGCATTACTTCTAGCAGATTCTTTGATTAGATTAGAAATTTCAGTTCTTAAAGGCATCCCAATAGTCTCTGCTCCTTTAATGGAGTTAGGAAACATTTGAAAGACTTCCTTAGCAAATTTGCTACCTACCCGGTTGGCTAAACCTGCTTTCTTATTGCCTTCATGAATTATTACTGGAATATTCAATTTCTTAGCTGCAAGATACATAGGAAGTGAAACATAGGCACCAAAGCCAACTACACAATCTACTTTTCTATCTACTATTAATTGTTGAGCAATTCTTTTTGCCGCCAACAATCTAAATGGCAAAGATAATGTTGCAAAGCTAAAATTTCTAGGCAAAGGAGTTGCTGTAATTAATGCTAGTTCAATTCCTCTTTGAGGAATAATGTCTCTTTCTAGTCCTTTTGAGGTTCCCACAATAAAAACGTTTGCATTATTATCTATTTCTTTAATTGCTTTGGCACAAGCTATTGCAGGTTCGATATGACCGGCTGTTCCACCGGCTGCTAATGCAATAACACTCATTTAACAGCTCTTTGAGATTTCTTCTTTTTCAATTCTGCTTTAACATTTGGTTCTGCCCGCAAAACAGCCATCAGCACTCCAATTGCACTCATTGTGAATACTAACGATGAACCTCCATACGAGACCAGTGGCAAAGGAACACCAGTTACAGGAAGTAATCCCAATACTGCACCTACGTTGATAATTGATTGCATCACTATCCAAGCCATTACCGATGTGGCTATTAGTTTTGTGAAAAGATCATTGGTTTTTCTGGCTAAAGTTAGAGCAACATAAGCAATTGTTCCAATTAGTGCCAACACAATTAATGTTCCGACTAAACCTAATTCTTCGCCAACAACAGCAAAAATAAAATCTGTGTGTGCTGCAGGTAACCAACCCCATTTTTCTTTACTGGCGCCTAATCCAATTCCAGTCCATCCACCTGAAGCCAGTGCATATTTACCGTGAGTTACTTGCCAACCTGCATCTTGATTTTCAGCTGATGGATTAATCCAAGATAAGAATCTTTGAATTCGATAACTTTCTTGAATTGAAAGAATGAAAATTCCTAATAGTCCTGCCATGGCAGACCAAGTAAACAACTTCACTGGAGCACCAACTGCATAGAAGAGTGACAACAAAATAGGACCAAGAATCAATGCAGTTCCTAAGTCACCCTCAAAAATAACTAACACTGCAATGATTGCACCCACTGGAAATACTGGAACAAGAAGATTTTGCCAAGTTGTTATCTTTGATCTAATTTGCTTACTTAAAACAACTGATCCCCAAACAATAAGGGTTAGTTTTGCAATTTCACTGGGTTGCAATCTAAATGGTCCCCATAAACTAATCCAGTTTCTTTGACCTGCCACAGATATTCCGATGCTTGGAATTAGTACCAAAACTAACAAAATAATTGATATCCATAAGGCTACTTTTGCCCATCTAAAAAAGAATTTTTTTGGTAATCGTGAAATTGCCATCATGATAACTATTCCAATACTTGCAAACATTAATTGACGAAGAAAAATAATGTATTGATTATTGAATTGTTTATAGGAAACTGTTGTTGAGGCAGAAAGGATCATGACCATACCTATAAATAGCAAACCAAAGGTTGCAATTAATAAGGCGTAATAGAGCTTGGCTGAAATTTCTGCTTCAGGTTTTAAGTTATTTGCTTTAACTTGATTTTGGGTAACCATTACTTTTTCCCTTGAGTTTTCAACACTGCATCGGCAAATGCATTGCCACGATCTTTGTAATCCTTAAACATGTCCCATGAGGCGCAACCTGGTGCTAACAAGACAGTGTCCCCTGGTTTTGCAAATTCACTTGCTGCCACAACAACTTCGGTCATTGCTTGCTCATCTGTTGTTTCAATTACTTTAAAAGGAATATTAGGAGCAACAGTTCTTAAGGTATTGGCAATCAATTCTTTATCAGCTCCTAGCAACACAGCAGCTCTAATGTTCTTAGAATTTTGTTTAATAAGATCTGCAAAGTCTTGTCCTTTTGCCTGTCCCCCAGCAATCCACACCACGTTGTCGTAAGCCATTAAAGACATTTGTGCGGCGTGACAATTGGTTGCTTTGGAATCATCAATGTAGGTAATTCCATTAAATTCACCAACTGTAGCAATTCGATGAGGTGCGGGAACAAAACTTCTTAAACCGTCTCTTACATGTGTTGCATCAACACCATATGAACGAGCTAAAGCAGCCGCAGCTAAAGCGTTGGCAACATTGTGCGGTGCATTTGGCTGAATATCTTCAACTGAACATAGCTCTTGAGCATGTGTTTGACGCTCTTCCACAAATGCTCTGTCTACTAGAAAATCTTCAACTACTCCAAGCATTGATAATCCTGGGATTCCTAAAGTAAATCCAACTGCTCGAGCGCCTTCGACTACATTTGCGTCTTGCACCATTTTTTCTGTTGTTGCATCTTGCACGTTATAAATTGCAGCTTTTTGCACATTGGTATAAACCTTGGCTTTGGTATGGGAATAATTTTCATAAGTTCCAAAAAAATCAAGATGATCTTGGGCAAGGTTTAATACCACTGCAGAATGCGGAGACATTGATTTAACAAAAGGTAATTGTGGAGCACCCACCTCAATAGCAAAAACATCAGCAGGAATTGGATCCATCACAGCACTAACTAAGGAATCTCCAATATTTCCTACCGCTGGTGCTCTTAAACCTGCAGCAGTCAAAATGGATGAGAGCATCATTGATGTTGTGGTTTTGCCATTTGTACCAGTCACACATAACCATGGGGCAGGAAAATCAAGGGGTCTTAATCTCCAAGCTAATTCGAATTCTCCCCAGATTTCAATATTCTTTTTTTGTGCTTCATTAATAATTTCAGCATTTGGACGAACTCCTGGAGAAACTACAAGAAGATTTGTATTTGCTGGAATTTCGCCTTTGTAATCCAAATAAATTTGTGCACCTAATATTTCAAGAACTGTGCCATGTTCTTTTTGTCTTTCGCCATTACCGTTATCAATAACGGTTACTTTGGCTCCAACTTCAATAAGCGCATCAGCTGCAGCAAAACCGGCAACACCTAAACCAACAACACAAGCATTGATTTTGGTCCAGTCACTTTGTCTGTTGTGTCTTGACCAATCGATCATGCCCTTACCCAACTTGCGTAAAACAAAGCCAATCCTCCGGCAACAAGTGCTCCATGAATTACCCAAAAGCGAACCACGATTTGAATTTCTGGCCAGCCCATCATTTCAAAATGATGATGAAGTGGTGCCATTTTGAAAACTCTTTTGCCAGTTAATTTGTAAGAACTTACTTGTAAAATCACCGAAACAGTTACTAGCACAAATAATCCTGCTAAAAATGCCATTAATAATTGTGTTCTTGTCATAATTGCTAATCCAGCAATTGCTCCACCAATAGCAAGTGAGCCGGTGTCACCCATGAATATTTGTGCAGGTGATGTGTTCCACCATAAGAAACCAATGCATGCTCCAGCTACAGATGCTGCAAATACTGCAAGATCGAGTGGATCTCGAACGTCATAACAAGTTGCATTTTGTTCAAATGAACAATTTTGGTTAAATTCAAAAACTCCAATAAGAATATATGCACCAAGTGTTAATACTGCAGCACCTGCAGCTAAACCGTCTAAACCATCAGTCAAGTTAACCGCATTAGTTGCTGCAGTTACCAAAAACCAAACAAGAAGAATAAATAAAACTGTTGGTAAAACAATATTTGTATCTCTCACAAATGACAAAGCAGTAGATCCAGGAGTTCTTCCTAATTCATCTGGATAACTTAGTGATTCATAACCAAATGCAAAGGCCACAAAGGCTTGACCAAGCAATTTAGTTCTAGCTCTAATACCGCGGCTGTTTTGTTTATAAATCTTTAAGTAGTCATCGGCAAAACCAACTAAAGCTAAACCAAACATCAACCCAAGGGCCATAAGGGCTGAAAGTGTAGGTGGTCTCCATAAAATTAAATGTGCCATCGAATAACCAACAACAGCACCACCAAGAATTGCCAATCCACCCATTGATGGAGTTCCAACTTTTGCTTGATGTTCTGGATAATTAAAATTTCCATCAGAAACTCTGATGGCTTGTGAACGTCCACGTCTTTTTAAGAACTTAATTAATAACGGTGTTGCAAAAAGTGAAAACAGCATAGAAAAAACACCAGCAATGATGATCAGCCTCACGGACCGACCTCCTGATTATTGGTGTTGGTTAAATTCTCGCTGAAATCACTGACTATTGCATTCGCGACTCGCTCCAGACCTATAGATCTAGATGCTTTTACCAAAACTACATCGCTTGGTTGGATCATTTCTTTGGCTTTGGCTATGCCTTTTTCAACATTTTCCACAAAGTGCAATTTACCTTTATAGCCATTATTCGATAGAAAATCATAAATAGATTTAGCACCACTACCAATAATTATGGTGTTTTGTATTTCAAGTTTTTGTATTAATTCAGCAACTTCCTGATGCATTGGTAATGAAAGCTCTCCTAGTTCAAGCATTTCACCTAAAATTGCATAAGTATTTTTCCCTACTCCAATTTGCTTAAGAGTTCTTATTGCTGATTTCATTGATTCAGGATTAGCGTTATATGCGTCATTAATAACTGTGACATTCTTTTTGCTCACTTCAATTTGCATGCGCCACTTACTTTTTGCGACTGAATTGGACAAGGTTTGAGCGACTAAATCAATGTCTATTCCTTTTTTCAAAAAAGCAGCTGCCGCAGCTAGCGAATTAGAAACCTGATGAGCTCCAACTATCTTTAACTTAACTTGACTAGTTTGTCCTAGATATTCAAGATCGTATTGAGCTTGTGCTTGATCATTGAGAATTACATTTTTTGCACTTACATCTGAGCCACTCAAGCCAAAAGTTACAACTTGTGCATTAGTTTTTTGCTTTGGAAAAGTTACATCTTCATGATTTAAAATAGCTACATCAGCTGAAGTCAGGCATTGAATAATCTCACTTTTGGTTTCTAAAATCTTTTCAACCGAGGTAAATATCCCTGCATGAGCGGTTCCAACATTTAAGAGTATTGATGTATCGGGCTTGGCTATTTCACATAAATGCTTAATATTGCCTGCTCTTCTTGCACCCATTTCTAAAACTAAAATTCTGGTATTTTCATCACATTCCAGAACTGTTTGAGGTAATCCAATTTCGTTGTTGAAACTTCCAGTAGGAGCAACCGTTGGTCCAACAAGTTTTCCAAGATCTGCCAATAAATCTTTAGTTGTAGTTTTTCCTGAAGATCCTGTTACTGCAACCTTCCAAAGATTAGGCAATTTAGTCAGTAAATAGGTTGCTAGTTTGCCTAGGGCAATTACTGTTGGTTGATCAACATCTTTGGAATCTAAATTCCCATTCGAGACCAACAATGTTGGAACACCGGTTATTTCTTTTGCAGCAATAACTGCCGCAGCGCCTTGCTTTATGGCTTCCGCACAGAAATCATGTCCATTTACATTTTCACCATTTATTGCAACAAATAAATCACCTTTACTTACTTTTCCAGAATCAATTACTACTTTTCCTGTGACTTTAACGTTTGAATCTAAGTTCTTTACTTGAGCAGATATAGCTTTTGCAATTTCTTCAATAGTCATTGGAATCATGTCTTAGTTTCCAAACTTTTCTTTTAAAGCAAGTTGCAAGTGTTTGGCGTCATCAAATTCAAGTATTTGGCCAGCGATTTCCTGGGTAGTCTCATGACCTTTACCTAAAACGGCGATTGTGTCATCTAGTGTTGCATGTTTTACCGCTTCTTTAATTGCTTCTTCTCGACTTCCAATTTCTAAAGAATTTGTTTGATTTTTAACGCCACTTAATACCGCTTTCCTAATTTCAGCTGGATTTTCGTCTCTTGGGTTATCGTCGGTAATTATTAATTTGTCAGCAAACTTTTCTGCAGCTGAACCCATAAATGGTCTTTTCTCGGCATCTCGATTGCCGCCTGCTCCCAAAACCACAATCAATTTGCCATGAGTTTGTTTTTTCAAGGCACCTAAAACATTGTCAATTGCTTCTGGGGTGTGGGCATAATCAACAATTCCAAGTGCTGCTCCTGGCATAACTACTGGTTGCATTCTTCCTGGAATTTGAGTGTCTTTAATTCCTGCAATAAATTCTTTTAGATCTATGCCGATTTGATCTGCCATGGCGATTACTAAAGCTGCGTTATAAGCATTAAATGCACCAGCAAAACTCAAAGTTACTTTATAAGGCTTTTTCCTAGGATCAATTAACTCAAAATAAACATGTCCAAGAGCTGCGGTGATGTCACTGACTCGCCAGTCGTTGTGGACATCACCGCCCAGAGAAACAAAAGGAATTTGGACCTTATTGATTAATTTCTTGCCCCAACTATCTATGTCAGTAATTACTGATTTGGAACTAAATTCTTTGGTGAATAATCTTGCTTTTGACTCAAAGTAATTTTCCATAGTCTTATGGAAATCAAGATGATCTTGGCTTAAATTTGTGAAACCTGTGCAAACAAATTTTGTGCCATTGACTCGATCTAAATCAAGTGCGTGTGAAGAGACTTCCATTGAAACTGCTTGTGAACCTTTTTCTAAAGCTAAAGCAAGTAATGCTTGTAATTCTGGTGCCTCTGGAGTGGTTCTAGCACTTGGCAAATTAACCCCAGCAATAGAAATTCCAGCAGTACCTAAAAGAGATGTTGGGATGCCACATTTTTCTAAACCTGCACGCATCAACCAGGCTGATGTGGTTTTACCGTTAGTTCCGGTTATTCCAAAAACTTTTAATGAGTGTGAAGGATTTCCAAAAACAAAACTTGAAATCTCACCTAAACTTTTACGAGGGTTTTCAATATTTACGATTGGTAAATCTTTATTATTTATTAGCTTTTCACCTTGGGAATCTGTTAAAACTGCTACTGCCCCATTGGCTTTTGCTTCTGCAACAAAATTTGCGCCATGGTTTTTTTCACCATTTAAGGCAACAAATAAGTCACCTGGTTCAACACTTTTTGTGTTATGAGTAATTCCAGTTATCTTTTGATCTGGATTTGAAGTTTGCAAATTGAATTTTTGCGCAAGTTCACCTAACGACACAGGTTTTACGCTGGGGCGGGCAAACTTCATATCAATCACCACTCCACTGGATAGCCAGTTGGCTTTCCGTTAGAAGGAGGAATATTTAGTTGTTGTAATGAATATTGTGCAACTTCCTTGAATACCGGTCCTGCAAGCATTCCTCCGTAGCGACCATTTCGTGGGTGATGAATTGCAACTGCCACCACAATCTCAGGATCTTCTGCTGGAGCCATACCAATAAATGATGCGATCACATCTCGGGAATAACACTTACAATTTGGATCTACAACTTGAGAAGTTCCAGTTTTTCCTGCTACTCGATAACCAGGAATTCCAGCAAGTGGTGCGGTTCCTTCATCTGAAACTACTGTTTCCATCATTTCTCTTAAAGTTTTAGCGGCTGCTACAGAAATTACTTCTGTTCTTTCAGGTTCTGCTGCTGCTTGGTATTGCCCATTTGGCATTACATAGCCTTCAATTAAAGAAGGATTAATTCTCACACCGTCATTTGCAATCGTTGCATACATGCTGGCAATTTGAACTGCGGTAACCATGTAACCCTGACCAAAAGCAAAGGTTGGAAAACTTGTACCAGACCATTTTTCTAATTTAGGCAAACGTCCTTTTGATTCACCAGGAAATTGCATACCGGTTGCTTGAGCTACTCCGAATTTTCTTAAATAACTATCAAATTTTTCTGCACCCATTAATTCTGCAGCTTGAATTGTTCCGATGTTACTTGATTTTGCAAGCACTCCAGTCATTGTTAATTTCAAAGTTGGATGAGGTTCATGATCATGAAATGTTTTACCGCTTCGTTTTAATACCGGTGGAATAGTAAATGGAGTGGTTGGACTTGATACACCTTCATTTAATAAACCTGCCATGGTCATAACTTTTGCAGTAGAACCTGGCTCATATGCATCAACTAAAGCGTGATTAACCGTTACCCCTTCTGCTGCTTCACCGGGTTTATTGGAATCAAAAGTTGGATAATTTGCTAGAGCAAGAATTTTTCCAGTTTTTGGAGAAATTGCTACAAGTGTTCCACTTGATGCTTGGGCATATTCAACTCTAGTAGCAAGAGCTTGTTCTGCTACAAATTGCAAATCTCTATCAATTGTCAATCTAATTCCCATTCCTGGAACTGGTTTCTTTTCTGATGCAATTCCAGATGGAAGTGGTCTTCCTCCAGCGCTGATTTCGACAGTTACTTCACCTTGAGATCCTGCTAATTCTTTTTCAAATCCATATTCAAGTCCAGCTAAACCTTTATCTTCTCCACCAATAAAACCAATGGTGCTTGAAGCAAGTGTGTTTGAAGGATAAATTCTCTTTGTTGTTTTCTCACTAAAAATTCCTGGCAGTTTCAGTTCTTTAATCTTAGTCCATTGTTCTGGAGTGATTTTCTTCAAAACATAATTAAACTTGCGGTCCCCTGATAATTCAGGAATAAGAGTTGCAACGTCAGCTCCTGTTATGCCAGCTATGGCATTTGCGGTTCCAGCAAGATCAAGCACCATTGTTTGATCAACAGTGATGTCTCGGGCATCAACTGTGATTGCTAGCGGTGCACCTTTTCTATCTGTAATTTCTCCACGTTGGGCAGGCAGAATTAGAGTTCTAGTTCTTTTCTCAGCCGCTGCTGCAGCAAGTTGAGGAGAATCTAATGCTTGTAGTTGAAAAAGTCTTAACCCAAAAATGGAAAGAACAATGAAACAAAAAGCTAAAGCTCCACGCATTCTGCGTGGTCCGGTTTTTAGTTTGATTACTTCATTTGGATTCATGGTGTGCTCACAGGAGTAACAACATTTGGATCTGGTTCACTCAAAATTGGATCAACACCTGCACCCAGCAGACGACCATCTCTTAAATCGATAAAGGCAGAGCCTGGACTTGGAATCATTCCTATTTCAATAGCTTTATTTTTTAGAACTTCTGGTGATTCCATACGAGAAACATTTTGTGCCAAAATCTCATGTTCATCAGCTAATGCCATTGATTGATTCTGTAATTCTTGGATCTGATATTGACCTTGAGACAATAAGGTATTTACAAACAATCCACCCAGCATGCCCAAAAGCACAATTCCAGAAATAATCAATCCAAAACCAACAGCAGCAATTTGCTTAGGTGTTACTTGTGGAGTGCTTAGCGAAATCGGTGCAACACTCATGCTGCCACCGCCACTCTTTGAGCAACTCTTAAACGAACTGAAGTTGAACGAGGATTTAAAGCGATTTCTTCATCACTTGCTTGTTCTGCTTTTCTGGTAATTAATTCAAATGGAGCAATACTTTTTGATAGTAAAATTGGTAAACCTGGCAATGCGTCAATAATTGATGATTGTTCTTTGAAAGCATTCTTAACAATTCGATCCTCTAATGAGTGATAAGACAAAACTAGAATTCGTCCTCCCACAACAAGAGCAGACATTGCTTGGGGAATTGCTCTTTCTAAAATTTGTAGTTCATTATTAACAGCAATTCTTAAAGCTTGGAAAGTTCTTTTTGCAGGATTTCCACCGGTTCTACGAGCCGGTGCAGGAATAACATCTTTAATCAATTCAACTAATTCAAAAGTGGAACTCCACGGTTTATCTGCTCTTCTTTTTACTAATTCTTGAGCAATGCGTTTAGCAAACTTTTCTTCACCATAAGTGCCCAAAATGTAGGTTAAATCTTTAACGTCATAAGTGTTCAAAATATCTGCTGCAGTCAAAGAATCTGTGGCATTCATTCTCATATCAAGGGGTGCATCTTGGGCGTAGGAAAAACCACGGCTTGCTTCATCTAACTGAATTGAAGAAACTCCTAAATCAAGTAAAACTCCATCTACTTTTCTTCCGGCAAGAACAGTTTCAATTTGGTCATAAGTTTCATTAACAAATTCAACACGACTAGCTAGTTCGCCAAGTCTTTGTTTGGCTCTTTCAATTGCAATTGGGTCTCTATCAATACCAATAATTTTTAGATTTGGAAAAGCTTTTAGTAGTGATTCTGTGTGTCCAGCTAAACCAAGAGTTCCATCAATTAATAAAGGATCAGAAACATTAAGTGCAGGAGTAAACATTTCAAGAACACGATCACGCATAACAGGTATGTGTTGTTCTTGCAACGACTTTTCAGCCATTTACTGTTTCCCCTTCCCCTAACATTTCGGCTTTGCGTTTCACCGAGGTCCCCCTCTGCAAACATTGCTTCCGGCTTCGGGGAAGAAAGTCTGCAGAGAGAGGCCTCAAGCGAAACGAAAAAATGTTTTCGTTTAACTTCTAGCTTCTAAAAGATTCCTGGCACCACCTCTTCAGCAGTTGCAGCAAACTTTGGTTCAGCAACAGCTAAATATGTTGACCAAGCTTTTGGATCCCAAATTTCAATAGTGGTATCAGCACCAACCACGATTACGTCACGATCAAGGCCTGCATATTCTCTTAATGGAGTAGGTAAAGTTATGCGACCTTGTTTATCTATTTGGTCATCAAAGGCAGAAGAAAAGAAAACTCTTAAATAACTTCTAACTCGTGCATCATTTCTTGAAGCTTCACGTAAGCGTTGAGCATAAATTTGAAATTCACTTGCTGGCCACATCACAACGGAAAGATCTTGACCTTTAGTTAAGACCACATCGTTAGAAAAACCTTCACGAAATTTTGCAGGAAGCACTAAACGACCTTTGTCGTCTAGACGTGGGGCATGAGTGCCCAGAAACATGAGGCCTCCCCTTTATCTAGATCCCCTAGCCCTCGATCAGCCTCTGGCCGAGTGGCTCAAACCCCTAAAAAAGGCGTTTCGTCCACCTTACTCCCTTTTCCTCCAAAATCAACCCCCAGCCCCCATATTTCTCATATTTCCTCCCACCGGCCCCCATGAGAATTTCCCCTCTGGCCCACCGAAGGGTGATCTTCTGGCACCTAGGATGAAGCGATGGCTACCGCTAGAAAAAACGCTCAACGTAACGCTGGTTATGCACTTCATGTGTTTACTGCCAGTGGCGCAGTCTTTGGAATGTTGGCTTTACAAGCAATCATTGATGGTCGAGTTCGAGATTCTTTAATTTGGTTAATTATTTGTCAAATTCTTGATGGCATTGATGGACCAATAGCTAGAAAACTAGATGTAGTAATTCATGCTCCATGGTTAAGTGGAGTGGTTTTAGATGAAATCGTTGATTACTTTACTTACGTAATTATTCCGGTGATGTTTTTATTAAACATGAACATGATGCCACCTCAATATAAAACTTTTGTAGCTGGCGCAATTCTTCTAACTTGTGCTATCTGGTGGGCAAGAACTGATCACAAAACAGATGATTCATGGTTTGTTGGTTTTCCTTGCATGTGGAATTTAGTTGTTATTAGCTTTTTACTTCTAAAAACTCCTCCAACTTGGGTTGTAGTCATATCTCTGATTCTTTGTGTATTGCAATTAACTAATATCAAATTTCCTCATCCTGTAAGAGTTACAGTTTTAAGACCTTTCTCAATAACAATTTCAGTTGTTTACTTACTAGCAATTACTGTTATGTCTCTTAATTACACCGAACCTTTGGAAGCACCTTCACTTCTAACAAAAGTTTTATTGCTAAGTTTGCCAGTCTATGCAACAGTTTTGGCGATTTGGAAGACCTGGTTTGTGGTTGAAAAAGCACCTAGATCAAAGAAGAAAGTAAAGGCTTGAAAATAATATTTTGAAACGATTATCAAGAAATCTTGCTTATTTATTTATTTCTTTAGCAATTATATTTATGTTGGCTTTTAATTTAATTGGATCAGAAGTTGATGCAGATGGAGTTTTGCAGGAACCTTTTTTCTTAATTCCCTTTAGTTATGTAAGTTTTGTTTTAGGTATTATCTTTGCAGTTATTTCAGTGGTAAAGAAAAAGAAAAACTAGATTCCTCCATCGCGGCGTTGTTGCCAGCGTTCTTCAAGTCTTGACATCAATTTAGAATTCTTTGATCTATTTCTTACCTTTGATGGCGTTGGAGTTGCTGCTGCAACTGGTTCTTGTAGCCCGCGAGCAATGAACACAAAACCTGTCAGTACCAATAAGAATCCTGGGATTCCTACAATTACCATTTTGGAAACTACTGAACCAAACACAAGTGCTAATCCTGCAACTAGAGAAAGTAGACCAAGAATTACGTGACGGCGTTCTCCTGGAGCGATGGTTAAACCAGAGCGACGAAGACTGGAAGCAAATTTTGGATCTTCGGCATAAAGGGCCTTTTCCATTTGCTCAAGTAGCTTTTGTTCGCGATCTGAAAGTGCCACTGTTCTTAGTTCCCCGCTCGTATATAAGGAGTATTGCCTAATTTAAGAATACGACTTTTACTCTTGCTCGTCACATTGGAGTGCTGGTCTTAATCGATGAGTCGTGCCGGCTTGACGGCCTCATCCCCGAATCGGGCGCTGGCCTTGTCGCTAGCCTTATCAATCTCGCGCCAGCCCTTCTCGTTTTCCCCTAACAGCAGCTGCCGGGAGGCAGTTTCGGCCTCTTCTAATTTCTCAACTCTTACTCCCACCAATCTGACTCTGACTCGATCAAGTTTGAGGTTTTCAAAGAGAGTCTTGGTGATGGCATAAATGTCTTTAGTCCCATCAATTGGATCGGTGATGGTTTTGGATCTGGTGATGGTGGAAAAGTTGGCAAATCTAACTTTTAACACAATGGTTCGACCCATTAGCTCTGCTGCTCTTAATCGAGTAGCAACTTTTTCACTCAGTCTCAAAATTTCTCTTAAAATATCTTCTGCTTCATCTAAATCTTTTGAAAATGTTTCTTCGTTTCCAATGCTTTTTTCTGGTTCATAGGGTTCGACACTTCTTTCATCTCGTCCCCAGGACAATTCATGCAAATGCTCAGCTAATCCATCACCCAGCGCTCTTCTTAAAGTATTAAGGGGCAAATTAGCAATATCTGAAACTTTAAACAAACCTAAGCGGGCTAATACTTCTTCAGTTTTTCCTCCCACTCCCCAAAGTGCACCCACAGGTAAGGGATGCAAAAACGCAATAACTTCTTCAGGTGAAACCACTAGCAGCCCATCAGGTTTAGCTCTGGTGGAAGCTAATTTAGCGATAAATTTTGTGGGTGCAACTCCAACTGAGCATGTGATGTTTTCTTGTAGGAAAACTTTTTCGCGTAATTTGTGCCCAATTTCAGTAGGTGTTCCAAGAAGTTTTCTTGAACCTGAAACAT
This sequence comes from Actinomycetota bacterium, assembly GCA_026393095.1. Lineage (GTDB taxonomy): Bacteria > Actinomycetota > Actinomycetes > S36-B12 > UBA5976 > ATZT02. Next base: position 52,219 of record JAPLAV010000046.1, read on the forward strand.
CTAGGAATGCTTCATCAACACTTAGTGGTTCGACTAAAGGAGTCATTGAATAATAAATATCTTGTAAACGATTTGATACGGCTTCATATTTTTCATGACTGGGTTCAATTACTGTTGCCCCAGGACATTTTCTTAAAGCTTCACTCATTGACATAGCAGCATGAATACCAAATTTGCGTGCCTCATAAGTAGCAGAAGTTACAACTCCTCTACCTCCACTGTGACCCACAATTACAGGGGTTCCTCTTAATTCAGGTCGATCTTTTAATTCCACAGATGCAAAGAAGGCATCCATATCCACATGCAAAATATTTGAATTTGAATCATCCCCAGTTAGTTCTATATGAGGAAGTTTTAAGATTTGGCGATGAGTCATAGTTCAATCATCTCGCTTTTGTTAGTTAACAAAGTTCTTCTTCCAACAGACATGCCGCCTGCTTTCACCCGGTAAGGGTTTGGTTTTGCTCCAGGGCTTAACTCAATAACTTTTTTAACTTCGTTTATTCCTTTTTGTTGATAAATGCTAAACATTTCACCTAGATCCCAGCAACCAGTTGCTCTAACAGAAACTCCCCTAGGTCCAGTTCTTCTTAAAACCCCTCTTACTAAAAGTAGAACTGAGTTATAAACAGTTGAGGCGTAATAACTTTGCACATCTTCAAAGAAAGCTGCATCACTTGGACCGGTGGGGTCATCAATAGTTAAAAAAATAACTCTTTTACCACTTCTAACTGGTGGAGTTTGAGTAGTTACTTTTACTCCTGCTACTAATACTTCTCTTCCCCCAGTTAAGGAAACTAATGATTTAGCAGGAGTTACCCCTAACTCTTTAAAAAACGGAATATAGGAATTAACTAAATGACTACTGGCATCAAGACCTAATACTTGTAATTCATTAATAATGTTTTCACTCTTTGTAAAATCAGGTAAACCTGAAGAAACATTCTCTGGAGTAGTGGAAACATCTAAAATTAGTTGATTGCTAATTACTCCTAAGTTATGTTCTAAATCAGATAGCTGCAGTAATAAATCTCTTCTATTTAATTGACTAGGCAGTATTGAATCAAATCCACCAGCCAAAATAATGTTTTCGGTGACATTTTTAGAAACTTGTGCTCTTTGCCAAAAATCAGCTAAAGATGCAAAGGGTCTGTTTTCTACGATTCTTGCTATTTCAGCACCACTAATTGATCTGACATCTAATAAAGACAATCTGATGCCATATCTATCTCCATTTTTTTCTACTCGGTAGCACTGATCTGATTTATTAACATCAAGGCCAAGTAAAGCTATGCCAAAGTTTTTAGCATCATTGGCGATTAATCTTTTGGGATACATTCCCGGATCATGGGTTAACACTCCAGCTAAGAATGCTGCGGTGTGATGAGTTTTTAGCCAAGCTGATTGATAAGTAGGCAGCGCAAAAGCACCAGCGTGAGCTTTGCAAAAACCAAAGGAAGCAAAAGCTTTAAGGATTTCCCAAATATGGTTAATTAACTCATGAGAATATTTCAATTTTCGAGCAGCGGAAATAAACCACTCTTCAACTTCTAGTTGGCCTTCAAAAGAGCCCATAGCGCGACGTTTCTCGTCACCCAGGGCTAAAGAGCAACCAGTCATGACACTAATTAGTTTTATAACTTGTTCATGAAAAACCACTACCCCACTAGTTTCTTGAACAATGGGATCAATCTTTTCATGTAACACAGGAAGAGCTTTTCTACCTTGTCTTACTTCTAGAAAAGGTGTGATCATGTCAGATTTAACTGGACCTGGTCTAAATAGAGAAATATCAATTATTAGATCATTAAAGTTTTGTGGTCCAAATTTGCCAATTAGCTCTCTTTGTCCCGGGGACTCTATTTGAAAGCAACCCAGTGTTTTAGTTGATTGAATTAACTTAAAAGTCTTCTCATCTTCCAAAGAGATTTCATCAAGATTAATATCTATTTTGTCTACTCGTTTTATTTCTTGCAAGCTATAAGCCATGGCAGATTGCATTCTGATGCCTAAAACATCAAGTTTAAGAAAACCCATTAATTCCACATCGTCTTTATCAAATTGGCTCATGGGAAACTTGGCCCCACTTTGTTCAACTGGAGTTCTATCTAACAGAGTTTTATCCGACAAAATAACTCCGCAAGGATGCATTGCTAAATGCCTTGGTAGGCCATCTAGTTTTTCAACTAAATCAAGATATAAATCAAGATTTCCCTCACTCATTAAACGACTAAAAGATGATTTTCTTAACTCTGGTAATTGACTTAAAACTTCTCTAGCTCTTCTGGCACTTACTCGGGGAAAAGTTTTTGCAAAAGCATCAATTTCTCCAGGGGGTAAACCAAGTGCTGCACCAACATCTCTAACGGCATGTCTTACTCGATAGGTTTCTCGCATTGAAATACAAACCACGCGATCTTTACCAAATCTTTCATAAATTGCATCATAAATATCAAGTCTTCGATCTGATTCCACATCAATGTCAATATCAGGTAGTGCACTTCTTAAAGGAGATAAAAACCTTTCCATTAGTAGTCCATATTTAACAGGATCTAGACCTGATATTCCTAAAGTGAAATTAACTAAACTTCCCGCACCCGATCCTCTTGCTGCTACTCGAATGCCCATTTGTTTAGTTAAATCAACAACTTCACCCACAGTTAAGAAATATCCTGCAAAACCTAATTGGCTAATAACATCTAATTCTTGGCTTAATCTTTTTTGGTATTCATGTTTGTGCCCAAAACCTAATTTAGTTAAACCAGATTGGCATTTATCTACTAATACTTTCATTGGTTCTAAACTGCTTTTACCTAAAACCACATCATTTTCAGGAACACTTATTGATCCAATGCCAATATCTTTAACAGGATCAAGGCTACATTCTTCTGCTATTTGTTGAGTAAATTTTAATAACAATATTGCAGTTTCAGGACTGCTTAAATGTTTGCCAATGTTGTAGGCAACTTGTGCCATATCAGCACTTGATTTTAAGTAAGCAGATCCTCTAAAGCCTATTACTTGTTCAAATCTCATTTGTTTCTTAGTTTCAACTGAATCAAGTAATTCAGCCACAATGGCATCTTCTGGATCTAGATATCTCACAGCATTTGTTAGCACTGCTCTTAAGCGATTATCTTTAGCAAAAGCTGCCATTTTGCTAGCTGTGCTTAATGAGTATTTGGGGTCAGTAACTCTATGAGAATTAGGGTGAGCTGTTACTTCAATTACTACATCATTTCTATCAACATGGCTTAACCAGTTTTGTAAGAAACTATTTGCTAGATCAACTCTGTTTCTTAAAACACTTTGACCAATTTCAGAGTTAATTCCTAGTATTGCTACTAGGTTTCCTTGCTGCATCTTTTCCCACAACAAAGACACATCTAAAAGGGGTTTGCCTCTTTCTTTTTGGTGAGCACTGCTTACTAGGCGACATAAATCTCGCCAACCATTTTTGCCGCGAGCAAGCACTAAGGCTCTTGATTTACCTAAATTAAAATCAACTCCAACTATGGGAGTAATTCCTTGAATCATGCAGTTGTGGACAAAGTTAATTGCCCCAGACATGGTGTCTTGATCGGTTAATGCAATTTTGGAAAAGTTATGAAATGAAGCTTTAGTAACTATTTTTTCAGGCAAGGCTGTGCCATAGCGAAGTGAATAGCCAGAAGAAACATTTAAGTGCGTAAAACTTTGTTGCAAAATAGACTTATCCTCTTTTTAAATTAAGTCGGAGGAAGACGACTTCTAATTAGGACGTTTGACTCTCTCGAGAAAAAAGCTTCCCCGCATGTTTTCTGCGAAAGAGCCAAACGATGGGTTTTTTTATTTGATGCCAAATGGCGATTAAAGGGGTGTAAATCGCCATTTGAATCAAAAGTGAAGAAGGGTCATTCAGGGGAAAATGCCCTTTTCTTCACTATTCGAACACCTGTTCGAATAACCCAAGTTAATCACCTTCCACTGACAAAGGTCAACCATGGGGTGAGTGCGTAGCCTTGAGGGATGAGCCAGAGCGAGCATCCTTCAGTCACCAAGTTTCGAAAAGCAGCCCAAGAACTAGGCATCAAAGGTGAAGTGATCCAAACCCAAGAGACAGCGCGTACTGCTGATGAAGCAGCAGCAACTTTAGGAGTTCAAGTCGGACAAATCGTTAAGTCTTTAGTGTTTGAAGCAGATGGAGAAACTGTTTTAGTTCTTACTTCCGGTGAAAACAAAGTTGATACCAACAAAGTGGCTTTAGCTTTTAATGTTTCAAAAGTCGGCAAAGCTGATGCTGATAAAACTCGTGAAGTAACCGGTTATGCCATTGGTGGAGTTCCACCTCTAGGACATGTCACCAAGATGAAGATCTTAATTGATGAAACATTTAAGAAGTTTGATGAAATTTGGGCCGCAGCAGGTCATCCCCATTTTGTATTTCCCACTACTTATGAGGAATTAGTAAGACTAAGTGGAGCAATACCAACTGATGTGGCTTTAAAGGGTTAAAGGACAATAAACATATGAGTATTCGGGTTTATCGAGGACCTCACCGTGATTCCGGTGGGCCAACAGCAGGCTTCAAAATTATTCCTTGGGTTTTCTTTGCTCTAGGTGTTTTAGGAACCGCTCTTTGGCCAATCTTTCCTCTTGATCGAAAAGATTCATTAACTTTCTTTATTGTTTTCTTTCTCTTTGTGGCAACTACTGCTCACGCTTTTATTTGGTGGGGAATGGCTTGGGCCGCCACTTTTATGGTGGTTTCTTTAGGAATAAGTTTCTCGGCTTTAGCTATAAATTCAGCAACAGGATTCATTCTGGGCGATATTAACTACACATACAGGCTTGGTTTTCAATTACTTTATGTTCCATTTGTTACTCCCCTTATTTGGAGTTCAGCAATTTATTTAGGAATAGTTATCTCCCGAAGAATTTCTCGAGCAGTTGCAATGTCTCCTTTAACTGCAGCTTTTGCCACTACTGGTTTATTGACTGCTCTTGATGGATTATTTGTTAAAGCAGGTTTTTATAGCTGGCTTACTTGGATAGATAAACCGGCCTTACTTGGTTTATCGCCAATAAAAGCTCAATTGGTAATTTTTGTAATTGTGTTAGTAATCATGTTGCTCAGCGGACAAAACTCAAAGAATGATCGTTATTCCACCCGCATGCCAATATTGACCTATTCTTGGATTTTTGTTTTCACAATTTTTTGTGCCAGATTCCTAGCAGATAGCTTCAATAGTTTTCTAGTAGCAATTTTAGTTATGGCTTACATAATTATTGCCTTTGTTTACAAAACTATAAGAGGCAATTAAATGAGTGATGAAGAAAAAGAATCAAGTGGTTTAGGATTCTTACTAGCTCTTGGTGGTGCTACTGCTGCAATTTATACAGCATACAAAGTATTCATTAAACCTGAAGTAACTGAAATTGAATTAAATAATGTTGCTTCCACAGTTGGTAGTGAAGTTTCAATTCTTATTCCAGCACATCTTGATGAAGCCACTTCCACTATTCGTGAAGCACTAGATCAACATCATTTATCAAATTTCAACGCCATAGCAATTGAAGATAAAGGGCACGAATTAGACAAACCAGAATCTTGGACTAGTAAAGCCTGGGGATGTCAAAGAATTGCTTTTAAAGCAACTGGAGAATATTTAGTATTTATAGAACCTGAAATCAAGTTAACTCCCGATGCTGTGGCATTAAGTATTAATTGTTTGCAAGAAAATAATCTAGATGCACTATTAATTCAACCAACAATTTTGAATAAAACTGAGCCTGCTGTTATTGCAAACTTCTTATTGTCTTTACCAACTCCATTAAATGAAAATGAAGGCACAGATATTGATGCATCATTCTTAGTGATTAATAGAAATGCTTATAGTGCAATGGCTGGTCATACCAGAGTTGCTAATGAAAAATTTGAAGGCGGAGCTTGGGTTAAAGAATTAACTGCCGCAGATTTTAAAGTTGCTGTAGTTGATGGCAGTGGTGTTGCTTCCAAGATGGCAAGTATTGAATTGCCAGTTCTTGATGAAGACCTTGCAGTTAGAGCCGGAACTTTTCTAGGTACATATTTACTGCCTGCAGTAGCAATTCTGGGTGGAAGATCCTCCTTTAAACAATTCCTAGGCTCACTTGGTCTCATAGCCAACATCGCAACTGTTATCAAATCTCGAAGAATCCGATAATCTCTTTTCACCAATGAAAGCTTTAGAGATACGCCCTCGCGTTCAAGAATGCCTGGATGAATTCATTCAGGAACAAAGACCACTTTTAAATAAAGTTTCTGCTTCTCTTGATCCGTTAGCAGATTTTGCACATGAATTTTTATCAGGTGGAAAAAGATTAAGAGCAGCTTTTTGTTACTGGGGATATATCGGTGCTGGTGGAAAAGATTCCAATGAATTAATTTGTGCTTCAACAGCATTAGAACTTTTACAAGCTTGCGCCCTGGTTCATGATGATGTGATGGATGCATCTGACACTAGACGTGGCAAACCTTCAATTCATAAAAGATTTGAAACCATGCATCAAGAATCAAAATGGTTGGGTGACAAAAAACAATTTGGTGGTGGTGGAGCAATTTTGTTAGGTGATTTATTGCTTTCCTGGGCTGATGAAATGTTAATGAATTCAGGGCTTCCTGCACATGATTTGTTTCGAGGAAAAAAGATTTATGACCTTATGAGAACAGAATTAATGGCTGGACAATATTTAGATATCTTCGAACAAGCCCGCGGTGGCGGTTCAATTGAAAATGCTTTAAATGTAATCAGATATAAATCTGCCAAATACACAATTGAAAGACCGCTTCACCTAGGTGGAGTTCTTGCTACAGATAACAAACAAATTTTACAAACCTACACAGATTATGGACTTCCTCTTGGTGAAGCTTTTCAATTAAGAGATGACGTGCTGGGAGTATTTGGTGATCCATCAGAAACTGGTAAACCTGCCGGAGATGATTTAAGGGAAGGCAAAAGAACAGTTCTAATTGAAATGACTTATCAAAAAGCAAATGATGCTCAAAAGAGTGAATTGAATAAACACTTTGGCAAAGACTTAGATGACCAAGGTGTAGCCACCTTGAGAGAAGTAGTCACTGCCACTGGAGCCTTAAGTGAAGTCGAAACCATGATTTCTAATCTTTTGAACCAGTCCCAGCAGGCTTTGACTGAGGCAAATGTCACAGCCCAGGCTAAAGAAGCGTTTTCCGAGTTGGCACTTGCCGCAACTTCTAGAAGAGTATGACCATGACTTATTCACCAGCCAGATTGATTCCCGGTCGCATGCGAACCGTTAAAGGTCCAACAGATCATGTGGTCATTGTTGGTGCAGGTCTAGCAGGTTTATCAACTGCACTTCGCTTAGCAGGTAAGGGAAGAAAAGTAACTGTTATTGAAAAAGAATCAGTTCCTGGTGGAAGAAACGGTTTGTTAGTTAAAGATGGTTACCACTTTGATACAGGTCCATCTGTTTTAACAATGCCAGATTTAATTGCCGATGCATTTGATTGTGTTGGCGAAAATATGCACGACTGGTTAGATTTAGAACCAGTATCTCCACTTTATCGCGCTTACTATCACGATGGTTCTCAATTAGATGTTCATGCCAATCCACAAAGGATGGCTCAAGAAATTGAAGAAGTAATTGGTGCTGATGAAGCTAAAGGTTACTTAAAATACGTTGATTTTGTTTCCAAACTTTATCAATATGAAATGAAAGATTTCATTGATAGAAACATAGACTCTCCTCTAGATCTACTTACCCCAAATTTGGCAAAACTAGTTGCTCTTGGTGGTTTTAGAAGACTTGCACCAAAAGCTCAACAATACTTAAAAGATTTCAGAACCGAAAGAGTTTATTCCTTCCAAGCAATGTATGCAGGACTTTCTCCATATCAAGCATTAGCAATTTATGGAGTTATTGCTTATATGGATTCTGTTGCTGGTGTTTTCTTTCCTAAAGGTGGCATGCATGCAGTACCTCGCGCTTTAGCTGCAGCTGCTGCAAAACATGGTGTGGAGTTTAAATACAACACTGAAATTACAAAGGTTGAAAAAAGTGGTAATCGTGCCACTGCTGTAATTACAAAAACTGGCGAAAGAATTGCTGCTGATGTTGTAGTTCTAAACCCAGATCTTCCTGTGGCTTACGAAAATCTATTGGACGAAGTTCCTTGGTCTGTGAAAAGACTTAAATACTCTCCTTCTGCCATGGTGTTATTGGCCGGAAGCAAAAAGAAATACCCAAATATTGCTCATCACAACATTCATTTCGGTAAAGACTGGAAGGGTGTGTTTGATGATCTAATTGAAAAAGAACAGTTCATGCAAGACCCAAGTCTTTTGGTTACTAACTCAACACTTTCAGATCCCGAATTAGCACCAAGTGGCAAACAAATTTATTACGTGTTATTTCCAACTCCAAATACTGGTTCAAAAATTGACTGGGTTAAAGAAACTCCTCGCTATAGAGATGAAATGGTTCGAGTTTTGGAAGAACGCGGTTATGAAGGTTTTGGTGAAAACATTGAAGTTGAACATGTCACTGGTCCATTGGAATGGGAACAACAAGGTATGAAAAACGGTGCACCATTTGCTTCTGCTCATACTTTCTTGCAAACTGGTCCATTTAGACCAGGAAATATGTGGGGTGAAAACGTTGTGTTTGCTGGTTCTGGAACTCAACCAGGAGTTGGTGTTCCAATGGTTTTGATCAGTGGACGTTTAGCTGCTGAAAGAATTCTGGGTAAAGATAAAAATTACAATTCAAGGTCAAATAGAAAATATTAATCATGTCAAAGCGTGAATTAATTGCTTCAGGAATTACTGATCCTGAGATGCAGGAATCATATGAAAGATGTCGAAAACTTAACTCCAAACATGGAAAAACCTATTATTTAGCAACCCTTTTATTGCCTCCCGGAAAGAGACCATATGTTCATGCCCTTTATGGGTTTGCTCGTTATGCCGATGAAATTGTGGATGATTTATCCAGCACCTTAACTAATCAAGAAAAATCTGACTGGCTAGTTAATTGGGGTAATGAATTCTTAAGGGACTTAAAACGAGGTAAATCAGATGATCCAATTTGCAAAGCTGTAGTCGACACCGTTAATCGTTGGGAAATACCAACAGATTTATTTGAAGCATTTCTTCACTCAATGCGTATGGATTTAACTATTACTGAATACCAAACCTTTAAAGATCTACACGAATATGTTTACGGTTCAGCTGCGGTAATTGGATTACAAATGGTGCCAATTCTTGAACCTACTTCGCAGATTGCTTATGAAAGAGCCCAAGATTTAGGAATTGCATTTCAACTAGCTAACTTTGTAAGAGATGTTTCAGAGGATTTAACTCGAGGAAGAATTTATCTTCCCCTAGAAGAATTAGCGAAATTTGGAGTTGATAGAACATATCTTCAAAGAAGAGTGGCTGATAATAATGTTAAAGATGCCTTAAAGTTCCAAATTCAAAGAGTGAAGCTTTTAGAAGAAAAATCTAGATCTGGAATTGAATTTCTACATCCCTCATCAAGACCATGCATTGAGGCAGCAAGAATTCTTTATTGCGGAATTGTTGATGCTGTGGAAGCAATTGATTATGAAGTATTTAATAAACGTGCCAAGGTTTCCATGACTCAAAGATTAAAAGTTGCAATTCCTGCTTGGCGAGAAAGCGTTAAAGCTAGAAATGAATTTGGTCAAGGTCACGTGCAAGGAATTGCTAAAGTACTTTAAGTTATTTTTTTGTGCCGTACCAATGACCTTTAGGCCACCACTTCGGTGGAGATCCTGAAAATGGTTGTCTTTGAATATTTTTTCTACCTAACCAAATCCAAATTGAAATGGTCATAACAATCATGGAAAAACCAAAAAATACATCTTCAACTGGTGCATAAAATAATCTGCCATCACCAATCATTGGTGGAGTTTTATCTGAGTAGTCTCCCCCGATTAATGCAAAGTCGTTATATCTAACAATTAAGTTTTTCGTTAAAATTCCATTAGTTACAAATTGGAAAAATAGAACAATAACGTAGCTCAACCAAAACATTCTTAATTTTAAGACTTTAGTTTTTAAAATATAGAAATCTAAGACAAAAGCAAGCAAACAATAAATTATGCCAATTTGGATGTAGGTCATTTCTCATCCCCGGCTTTTTCTTGCTTAATTGATCTCACAGCTTCAAAGGACAAGAGGGCTGCAATTGGCACGATTATGAAAAACAGTAATTCCTCTAAAGGTAAAAATCCAATTAAGGTAATGCCAGTAACTTTTGTTTCATCAAAAAACCAATGATTATTTGTTATTGCGTAGTAGTCCCAAATTACAAACAAAACCACAACTGGAGTAATAGTTAAAACTAATCTCTTTAATTTTCTTAAGACTCTTGCTTGCAAGATAATTTCTAGCCAAACAGTGCCAAAAAGAATGAAAGCCAAAACTCCCAGGTAGGAAAATTTGCTCATAAATCTAACTTAATCAATAAGCCCAAGGAGCCCAGCCGCGAACTATCCAGCCGTTGTAAGCAACTAGGTCTTGATCTCTACAACTTGCTTTATCGGGCTTGGAAGCAAACTGCTTGCCACCATAGGTTTTCCAAAAAGCAGGACTCATTTGCCAGCGACCTCGGTATTTGCCACTTCGACCAATCGCCTTGCAGTTTCGATGGGATTCTTTCATTGAAATAAACCGAGCAAACGCACTTACTCGCCAAACTTCAAAGGGAACTAATTCTCTTGCTCCTCTGTAAAGCTTTACATCCTTGGTGAGAGTGATATCCCCTTTATATTTGGCAACTACTTTCTTCTTCTTTTTTGATAACTTAACAACTTTGGTTTTCTTGCCTCGATCAATAGTTCGAGATGCATTTTCGGCAAGTATGGCTGCCATTGCAGGATCTACTGCTATTGGTTGAGCTGCAACTTGTTCAGCAATTTTTTCATCAGATCTTTGTTCATCTAATGCTTCAAATATTTTGGTCCAACCAATTTTTCCAAGGGATGTTCCATCATCAGAGTCCCCTAAGTCTTTATAGAAAGCTGCAATTGCTTTAGTAGTGGATGGTCCATATTTGCCATTGGCAGTTGAAATATCGTAACCAAGTTCAATTAATGCTGCTTGCACTTTTTTTACACTTGAATTATTTGAACCCTTGGTGAGTTTGCTTTTTCCTGGATAATCAGGAACTTCCATGACTATGGCAATTGCCATAGGAGTTGCTTGTGCTGAGAATTGAAAGTTTGTTGAGATTAAAGCGGCCAAGGCACCGATTATTAGATAACGGGTAGGGCGGCGTGTAAACGTCGTCATCCTTCGAGGCTACAACACTTAAATGAACTAGGCTCCCCGAGTTAGCGCAAGTTGTGGATACCTTCGTGTGTTAATAATAACTTCTTGAGGGAAACACCAAATGCGTAATTCCCAATAGCCCCACCAGTCTTCACCACACGATGACATGGAATAAATGGCGCAATTAGATTCTTGGCACAAGCAGATCCAGCAGCTCGAACTGCTTTTGAATTTCCTGCTTTTTGAGCAAGATCTGCATAACTAATAACTTTTCCACCTTTTACTTTTCTTAACATTTTCCAACAGCTTTGCATGAAATCTCCGCCAGGTTGCAAAACTTTTAATTGGGCAAATGCGTCCAAGTCACCATCAACCCAATCATTAACAACTGCAGTAACACCGGCTAATTTTGTATCTTTTTTGATATCAAATTCTATGTACTTCTCAGGCAGTTGTTTCATTAATTTTGCTAATGGCTTAAAGCCTGCTGCAATTACTGTTGGAGTATTGGTGACATCCACAACGCTAGCAATTTTTCCCCAAGGGGTAGAAATCTCGTGCGTTAACAGTTTCATTTTACGGTTGAGTACTAGTCGAATCTATTTGTTCTGGGAAAGGTTCAGGAAGGTCATAACCAGTAATTATAGTGGCAAATTCATCTGCTTCAAAAGCTGGATAAGGAGTTAGTTTTTGAATACCTGCTACTTGAGCTAATTTTGTGGCAGCTTCGATGGCATCTGGTCGATATAGCAATTCACTGGTTTCAATATTTCTTTTCTTATAGTTATCAATTTTGGTAACAAAGACTCCAAAAGTTTCTAAACGAGAAGCAAGTCTGGTACTTAAACCTTCGCGGTTAGTCCCATTAAGAATGGTGACCACCATTTTGTCTAAGGTAACTACCCCATCTTCAACAGATGCCGAAGGTTGAGGATTCAAGATTGCTTCAATTCGATTGGCTCGATAATTTGATAAAGCAGCACTGGCAATAACGCTGATCACCAATAAAGCAAGAACTGAACCAAGAATGATTTGGGTGCGCTTATTCATTGAAACTAAACCTACTTAATGGTTGTTATTTGGCAAGCATTTCTGATACTTGGAAAGCTAATTCCAATGCTTGCACGCGGTTTAGTCTTGGATCACAAGCAGTTTCGTAACGCATTGGTAAGTCTTTTTCCATAACGCCTGAAATTCCACCAATACATTCAGTTACATCGTCTCCTGTTAATTCAATATGCATTCCACCAGGATGAGTTCCTAATTGGCGATGAACTGTAAAGAAATCTTTGATTTCACTTAAGACATCACTAAATTCTCTAGTCTTTAATCCAGATGCTGATTCTCTAGTGTTGCCATGCATTGGATCACAAACCCAAATAACAGGATGTCCTGATTTTTCAACAGCTTCAATGATGGGAGGTAACTTCTCTAATACATTTCCCACACCCATACGGCTAATTAAAGTTAATCTTCCTGGTGTTTTATCAGGATCAAGTTTTTGAACCATTTTTACAACATCGGCAGGATCTGCTTTTGGTCCAACTTTGCAACCAATTGGATTTTGAATAGAGGACATGAACTCAGCATGTGCACCATTTGGTTCACGAGTTCTTTCTCCCATCCATAAGAAGTGAGCAGAAGTGTCGTAAGTTCTACCGGTTACATAATCAGTTCTTGACATTGCTTTTTCGTAATCAAGTAGTAATGCTTCGTGAGCGGTAAAGAATTCAACTGATCTAAATTCAACGGGATCAGCACCACAAGCATGCATGAATGCAAGGGCGCGATCAATATCTTTTGCTAATTGATCATATTTTTTACCTGAATCAGAATTTGCAACGAAATCTCTGTTCCAAGCATGAACCATTCTTAAGTCAGCAGAACCATCTTGAGAAAAAGATCTAATTAAGTTTAATGTGGCATTTGAAGATTTGTAGGCTCTAATTAATCTTTGTGGATCTGGTCTTCTAGCTTCTGGGGTAAATGCAACATCGTTAATGGCATCACCACGGTATGAAGGAAGAGAGATTCCATTAATCGTTTCTTCATTTGAACTTCTTGGTTTGAAGTATTGTCCAGCAATTCGACCAACTTTAACTACTGGAAGTGTTGCGCCATAAGTTAAAACAACTGCCATTTGTAGAACTGTTTTTAATCTTGCTCTTACAGAATTTGCAGTATTAGCAGCAAAAGTTTCAGCACAATCTCCACCTGTTAAGAAGAATGCTTCACCACGTGAAACATCAGCAAGTCTTTGAGTTAATAAATCACATTCACTAGCAAATACCAATGGAGGTAAAGCTTTAAGTTCTTTGACGACGCGATTTAGTTCACCAGCGTCAGGCCATTCAGGCTGCTGTTTCGCTGATGTAACCGCTGGGGAATTTTGCGGTGACATTTTTACGCTCCAAAAAAAGCGGTAGCTTCGCGGTATCTCTCCGCTGGAACTGTCTTTAATACTCCTGTTGCACTTTCTAATGCAACTCTAACAATGTTTGTGCCATGAAGGGCAACCATTTGTCCGAAAGCGCCATCATTTAATGCATCTGCTGCTGCAAGTCCTAAACGATTTCCCAGATTTCTATCAAAAGCAACTGGAGTTCCTCCACGTTGCAAATGTCCTAACACAACACTTCTTGATTCAATTCCAGTTAATTCTTCTAATCTCTTGGCTAAACCTTCACCAACACCAGAAAGTTTCACGTGACCAAAAGCATCAAGTGTTGAGTCTTTTGTTACTAAATCTCCATCAGTGCTTAGCGCACCTTCGGCAACTACCACGATTGCGTATTGATCTCTTTCAAATCTCTTTTTAACCCAAGTTGCAACTTGGTTAATGTCATATTTTTCTTCTGGAATCAAAGTTACTGCTGCGTCTCCAGCCATTCCTGTTTCTAATGCAATCCAGCCAGCGTGACGTCCCATTACTTCAACGACTAATACGCGGTGATGAGAACGAGCGGTGGTGTGTAAACGATCTACAGCTTCAGTAGCAATTGCTACAGAAGTTTGAAAACCAAAGGTGTAATCAGTGTTTGATAGATCATTATCAATAGTTTTTGGAACCCCAATTACTTTGAAATTCTTTTTATGCAATTGTGTAGCAACACCAAGGGTGTCTTCTCCACCAATTGCAATTAGAGCATCAACATTAAGTTTTTTTAAGTTTTCTTCAATGCGAGCTACGCCGTTTTCAATTTTAATGGGGTTAGTTCGAGAAGATCCAAGAATTGTGCCACCTTCGTCATTGATGTGAGCAACGTCAGCCAAAGTTACGGGACGAGTTAATCCTTCTAAAGGACCTTTCCAACCATCTTTGAAACCAACAAATTCATATTTGTATGCGTTGATACCTTTGGTGACAACACCACGGATGACGTTATTTAATCCTGGAGCGTCTCCGCCACCAGTAAGAATGCCAACGCGCATTTTCAAACATCCTTAAGTAATTAAGTAGTGAAGTCTTAATTTTATCGTAAACGCACTATTCGCGTTCTTTAAGGGCTTCCTTGGCTGCTGAAGCATAAATATCTACATATTCTTGTCCGGATAATTCCCGGATTGCTTCCATAATTTCGTTAGTGACCTTTCTTAAAGTCTCAGCATTTCGAGCATCACCGTAGTGAGCTGAGAAGTCCAAAGGCTTACCAAAAATGATTCCAACTCGTCCAACTTTAGGAACCATTCGATCTGCAGGCTGTAATTCGTAAGTGCCAATCATGGCAACTGGAACTACTGGAACTTTTGCTTCTAATGCCATACGAGCAACACCAGTTCGACCTCTATAAAGTCTGCCATCTGGAGATCTTGTTCCTTCTGGATAAATTCCTAGGGCATCACCTTTATTTAAAATGTCAATTGCAGTTCGCAATGCTGCTTCTGCAGCAGAGCCACCTGCTCTATCAATTGGAACTTGTCCAACACCTGTGAAAAATAATTTAGAAACAAAACCTTTAATTCCAGAACCACGCCAGTAATCAATCTTTGCTAAAAATGTAATTCTTCTTCTAACCATTAGTGGGAGAAAAATAGAATCAATAAAAGAATTATGGTTGGGAGCGAAAATTACTCCACCAGTTTTAGGAATATTTCTTTTGCCTTTTGTCCAAGGTCTAAACATTAAACGTAAAGGAATCCACAAGAAAACGTATTTCACAACATAGTAAAACACTTTTGTCTCAGATCTCCTTATTCGTTTTTGCTAGAGCAATAGAATACATTGCTTGAATATAGATGTTAAATCTCTTCACAAATCAAGGACAAATGGGCGCTTTGTTGCTCTAAAGTGACCAACATTTATACATTCTGTTTTTCCCACTCTGGTTCTACTTGCAAGTGGTTGATGGACATGACCAAAGAGAGAATATTTGGGTTGATACTTCTTTATGTATTCCAAAAGCGCAATACTTCCTCTTTCAAATCTTCTAGCTACAACATCAAAAGTGATATCTGCAATTGCAGGTGGGATATGAGAACATAAAACATCTACTGGACCAAGTGCATCAACATTTTTTTGAAATTCTTCATCTGTTATTTCATAAGGAGTTCGATAGGGAGTTTTTAATCCTCCCCCAACAAAACCAAATTTCAATCCACCAATTTCTACTACTTGACCATCTAGCACAGTCATTCCTTCTTTTATAAAATTTGGCCAAAATTCTGGTCGATCAACATTTCCATAAGTTATATAAGTTGGAGTTGGCATAGCACTAAATATTTGTTCATATTGTTTTTGCACTTCACCATTAATTAGTTCTTCTCGATTACCTAATTCATCCCACTTCTTCATTGCCACTGCTCTTGCTTCATCAAATCGATTAGCAGTTCTTAGTCTTATAAATTCTGTATTTAACTCGGCACCAAAAAGAGAACCCATGATGCCATTTCCTGGATCTTCGTAATCTGTGTAAAGCAAAAGATCACCTAAACAAATAAGGGCATCGGCATTTTTGCCAGCATCAGCTAGAGCATCAATCCGGGCATGAACATCACTAATCACGTTTAAGCGCACGACTATTAGATTACGCACTTAAGTGAAAATGGCAATTTGCTACTACCCTTTGACTCGTGAGATCTATTAATTTGTTTCTTCGAAACATTCCGGCTCTATTTTTCTCCTGGAGTGTTTCTCGATATGTGCTCTTTTTGTTCATCACCTTGGTTCTTCCATATCCAGAAGGAAAATGGTTAAAAGGTGATGTTGATTTATATAGCTTCTGGGCAAAAGGTTTAGTCAAAGGAATATTTCCCATTGAGGATTCAATGTGGCAATATCCCCCACTTGCTGGAGTTGTATTTGCAATTCCGCAATGGCTTTTTGGCAATGCATTAACAGGTTTTATTGTGTTCATGATTGTTATTGATTTACTGATACTAATTACTTTGTTAATTACCGGTTTAAATCGATTTAAATTTAATTCCTCTTCCACAAGTCTTAACGGTTTAAGTGGGGCGTGGTTTTGGGTCTTGTGGCCAATCTTGATGGGACCTCTTGCCTTAACCCGATTTGATGTAGTGCCCACACTTTTTGCACTCCTTGCTCTAATTGCTTTATCCAACAAAGAAATTCGTCCATACCTTTCAGGATTCCTATTAGGCATTGGTGCGTTAGTAAAACTCTGGCCCATGCTTTTATTTGTTATTTACCCCAAAAAAGTAATGATGAAAGTTTCAGCAAGTTTTGTATCCACCCTTGCACTGGTTATTCTATTTATGAGCACTTGGAGTGTTGGTTTTACAAACTTTTTGAATAATCAAACCTCTAGAGGTTTGCAGGTGGAATCCATTGCGGCCACACCTTTTGTCTTAGCAAAGCTATTTGGGGCAAATGTTGAGTATCCCTTTAGATATGGATCACTAGAAGTACAAGCTGCATTCGCTACTGAAATTGGCTTTCTCCTAAATCTATTTACATTAATTGTTTTCATTGTTTTGTTTGTCTTGAATTATCAAAATAAACTCAATCATTTGAATCTTGTTGATAAAGCTTTAGTGATTGTGATGATTTCCATTGCTTTGAGCAGAGTGTTCTCGCCCCAATTTTGGGTGTGGCTTGGTGGGCTTGCAGCACTTGCTTTAATCCATAAAGAAACAAGATTAAAGAAAGTTATTGTTTTACTTTCTATTTCGGCCTTTTTAACTCAACTGCTTTATCCAGGTCAATACGTTCAATTACTATCAGGGGAATTCTTTGCCACACTTCTGCAAATATCCAGAGTTACCCTGTTTGTCTGGGCGTTAGTGTTAGGCACAAAGTTGTTACTCAAACCAACTAATGGCAAAGTAAATGAATATGTCTAAAACTCTGGTGATCACAAATGATTTCCCGCCAAGACCAGGTGGGATTCAAACCTTTGTCCATGGATTGCTTGAAGGCTTAGATCCAAATGATGTGGTGGTTTTAAGTTCTAAATACAAAGGCTGGCAAGAATTCGATAAAGCACAAAAATATCCAGTCTTTAGACATGACACCGAGATGTCGTTACCCACAAAAGCTGTGGGAGATCACGCACTGAAATTAATCAAAGAACACAACTGCGAATCGGTTTTATTTGGTGCTTCTTCCCCCTTGGGATTACTTTCTTCTCGATTGAAAAGTAATGGTGTTAAGAAAACTGTTGCCCTAACCCACGGTCATGAAGTTGGCTGGGCTTTTACTCCAGGCTTAAAACAAACTTTCCAAAAAATTGTCAAAGATGTAGACAAATTAACTTATTTAACCAAGTTCACTTATGAAAAAATCGCTGAAGCAATTAGTGATGAAGAATTAACCAAATTTGAACAATTAACACCTGGAATAGATATCAACATGTTTAGTCCAGAAAATGTTTCCAACGGTCAAGCAAAAAGTGTGCGTGACAGATTCAAATTAGGTGATAAACCAGTTGTGGTTTGTGTATCAAGACTTATGCCTAGAAAAGGTCAAGACACTTTAATTGATCTTTGGCCAGAAGTATTAAAACAAGTTCCTAATGCTCATTTATTGATTGTCGGTGGTGGACCTTATAAACAACATTTACATAAACAAATGTTTGATAAAGACGTTCATCAATCAGTAACAATTACTGGATCTGTTTCCTGGAATGAATTACCAGGTTTTTATGCAGCAGGTGATGTTTTTGCAATGCCCGTTAGAACTAGAAACTTAGGTTTTGATGTGGAAGGTTTAGGAATTGTTTATCTAGAAGCTTCTGCTACAGGGTTACCTGTTATTGCTGGAGATTCAGGGGGCGCACCAGATGCAGTCATTGAAGGAATAACTGGATTTGTCTTGAACGCTAAAAAAGAAACTTTATTAGTAGAAAAAATAGTTGAATTGCTACTTAATAAGGAATTAAGTAATCGCTTAGGCAAACAAGGAAGATCCTGGATTGAGAAGCAATGGCAATGGCCATCTCGTCACTTGCAACTAAGAAAACTTTTAGAAATCAGTTAAATCACTACTGATTTTTTCTTTTCATTCTTTCTTCTGCTGAATTAAGTTTTCCTGAAACCGGTTGTAGATTTCCGACTTTGCCAAATCCAAATGGTGGCATATTCACATAAACGTTTTCAGACTTACCTGGATCAATTTCATAAGTTTCATGCCAGATACCAACAGCTGGTGATTTTGCAGCTCTATTAAAAGCTCTCCACGCTGGTAAATGCTCTGAATCATTAGATTTGGCATAGGCATTTAACTTCTCAGTACTTTCCCAATATTGAAGCAAAATTATGGTGCGGGCAAACCACATTTGATAAGACTTGAAACCAAGTTCGCGGTGGATGTGTAATTCTTTCAGCATTTTTGGCATTGCTATGAAAACAGGTAACCATTTATGAATTGCAAAAAGATTATTTATACGCATTCCGATTAGAAAAACTACATATGGCTCATCACTCAAAGCAGTCATTCGCTGACGCTTGATCTTTGCCATTTTTACCCTCTTACGATTACCGACTTTAAATAATCATAGTCATTTCGTTAGCCACTGACGTGTCTTAAGGGCGGCACTAATCCTGATTCAGCCAAGACTTGAAAAGCTTTAACTTCTTGCTTTTCTAGTATTTGTGGTTGCTCTAATAGAAAAGACACCACACAATCGTGACAAGAGATATCTTTCATCACGCAACTATTGCAATCGATTTTTATGTTTTTCATACCTTAAAGATTAGGTATGGGGTCTGACACTTTCTGAGTAATTGGCCCAAGTATTCAAAACGTTCAAACTTGCCCCAGATTCCACACTGCCTTTGGCTCTGGCAAAGGCTAATTGCATTTGGGTGAAGAAGTCTCCCCCTAAGTCTTCATAAGCCACAATGGAAGCAGCAGCGTTAACACAAATTGCATCTTGAATTGGTCCTGATCCATTTGCAGATAATGCTTTTCGAATGAGTTGCGCATTATGTGTGGCATCGCCTCCAGCAAGTTTTTCAACACCAGCTTTAGCAATTCCTAGTTCTTGAGCATCAAATTCGAATTCTTTAACTTCTCCACTTCTAACATCCCAAATTTGTGTTGGTCCTCCAATTGAAATTTCATCAAGTCCATCGTTTCCTCTAACTACAAATGCCGAAGTTTTTCTATTGGCTAGAACTTGGGCAATTATTGGTGCCATCTTTAAATTTGCCACTCCCACTACTTGCGCCTTTGGTTGAGCAGGGTTTGCCAATGGTCCCAAAATATTAAAAACTGTGGCAACTCCTAATTCTTTTCGAACAGGACCAACATGTTTCATGGCTGGATGAAAAGTGGGAGCAAAACAAAAAGTAATGCCACATTTTTCAAAACTTTCTTTTACCTGTTCAGGATTCATGCTGGTTAAAACACCAAGTGCTTCTAATACATCTGCTGATCCAGATTTTGAAGAAGCTGCACGATTGCCGTGTTTTACAACAGGAATGCCGCAACCTGCTACCACTAATGCTGCAGCGGTTGAAATGTTTACTGTTCCTAGAGAATCTCCTCCAGTTCCACAGGTGTCGACTGCGTCATTTGAAATATCAAGTTTGACGGAATGCTCCAGCATGACTTCAACAAATGAAGTAATCTCAGATGGGCTTTCACCTTTTTCTTTTAAACCAAGTAATAATTCTCTAATTTCCTCATTCGTGGCTTTGCCATCCATGACTGTATTCATTGCCCATAAAGATTGAGCAGAAGTTAAATCAGTTTTGTTATTTAATGAAGCAAAGATTTCCGACCAGGAAATCGAGTTACTCATTTGACTGGGATAGCTGTTTTGTCAGTTCGGCGCAACAGCGTTGTTGCAACTTCAGTCAAAACAACTGGATCAATTGGCATTGGCACAACACCTTCTGCTTTTGACCAAGTAGCTAACCATGCATCTTGAGATCTTTGAATCAAAACAATGATTGGTGGGCAATTAAAAACTTCATCTTTGGCATTGCGAGCAATTCCCATGCCACCAGCAGGAGCTGCTTCGCCATCAAGAATTGCTAAATCAATATTTCCTGCTTTTAGTTCTCTTTTCACAACAGGTTCTGTTGCTACTTGAATAAATTCAATTTTTGGTAAATCTATGGCAGGTCTTCTACCTAATCCAGTCATGACTGCATCACGAATACGGCGATCATCGGAATAGACCAGCACTCGTAGTTCGTGCGCTTGTGAAGTTGTATCGGCCACGAATGTAACATTAGTCATAAGTGGAGCGCCCAAGCACATTTCCCCCATCAATACAGTGACAGAATAGATATATGTCAGCAGCAACGCTTTCTAATCAAAGAATTAATCGTCCCAACATGGTTGCCATCGGCACCATCGTTTGGCTCTCTAGTGAGTTGATGTTTTTCGCAGCCCTGTTTGCAATGTATTTCACGCTTCGCGCTGTGAACCCAGATGTTTGGAAAATTGAAACAGAAATGTTGAACATTCCTTTTTCTGCAGCTAACACCACAATTTTGGTTTTAAGTTCTGTAACTGCTCAACTTGGAGTTTTTGCTGCTGAACGTGGCGACAAAGAACGTTTAAGACTTTGGTTCATCATTACTTTCTTAATGGGTGCAGTATTCGTAGGCGGACAAGCTTTTGAATATGCAGAATTAGTACATGAAGGTTTAACTCTTTCTTCTTCTCCATTTGGATCAGTGTTTTACATAACAACAGGTTTTCACGCCCTGCACGTAACAGGTGGATTAGTCGCATTCCTATTTGTATTAGCCAGAAGTTATGTCCGACCAAAAATGACCCATGGCTTGGCAACTTCAGCTGTGGTTACTTCTTATTACTGGCATTTTGTGGACGTTGTCTGGATCGGTCTTTTCGCGACTATCTATTTAGTGAAATAGGGATAACTTAAATTGGCTAACTTGGCAAAATTTAGAAGAAACAGATTTGCTTCTGTTCTAGTTTTGTTTTTTGCTCTTGCCGTAGTTTCAATTGGGTTTAGTGGTGTCAATAAATTAGTAACACCTGCTGCTGCAAAAATTGGTAGCGAAGAATCTTTAGTTGATAAAGGTTCAGCACTCTTTGCTGAAGGTTGTTCTTCTTGTCATGGTCTAAATGGTCAAGGTACAAGTGATGGTCCAACACTTGCTGGTGTTGGTGCAGCTTCTGTTCATTTTCAAGTTTCAACTGGTCGTATGCCAATGGCAGCACCCGGTGCACAAGTTATGCGTAAAGCTCCAAGTTATAACGAAGAAGAGACTCTTGCTTTAGCTGCTTATGTTGCAACATTTGGTCCTGGTCCTGCGATTCCTAGTGAAGAACAAGTTAACGAATGGCAAAACGCAAGTGTTTCTGAAGGTGGAGAATTATTTAGAACAAATTGTGCACAATGCCATAACTTTGCTGGTTCTGGTGGCGCTTTAACTAACGGAAAGTATGCACCAAGTCTTGGTCAAGCAACTCCATTACAAATTTACGAAGCCATGATCACAGGTCCACAATCAATGCCAATTTTTAGTGACGAAACTTTAACCCCAGAATCAAAAGCTGCAATTATTCGCTATATCCAAGAATTAAATAAATCAGAAAATCCTGGTGGCATGGATTTAGGAAGACTAGGCCCTGTAACTGAGGGCCTAGTTTTGTGGGTTGTTGGTTTGGGTGTCCTAATTATTTTTGCAGTGTGGATTGGAGCACGAGTTAGATGACAAATAAATTTGATATCAATAACACTTTTGATCCTGATAATGAAAATCAAGCCCCTAAGGTTTCTAAAGAAGTTGCCACCAAACTTCCCACCCCTGCCAAAGGTGTTGATCACTACTTAAGAAGAACAGACACAGATCCAAAAGCAGCTAAAAGAGCAGAACGTCAAGTTGCTGCCTTTTTTGGTGCTTCTTCTTTGTTCACATTAATTTTCGTAGTTTCATTTTTTGCAATCCCTAGAGAAACCAAAATTGCTGTTTCACTAATTGGAGTAACAAGTGCTCAAAATATTGTTCTAGGAACTTCATTTGGTTTAGCAATTTTGTTTATCGGAATTGGTGCCATTCATTGGGCTAAGAAACTAATGCCAGATGTGGAAATGGTGCAAGAACGTAAAGAAATGAAACCAGCCGATGAAGTTCAACAAGAGGCCCTTGACGCCTTTCGTGTTGGTGCCACAGAATCGGGTGTGGGACAACGAAAACTAATTAGAAGATCTCTTCTAGGTGCTCTTGCTTTATTCCCACTGCCCTTTGTTGTGATGTTGAGAGATTTAGGACCAGCACCAAAAGGTGAATTAAGAAAAACAGCTTGGCAAGAAGATCTTCACATTGTTACTGACATTACTTATGAAAAAATCAGACCAGAAGATATACCAGTTGGAAACCTAATTTCAGCAATGCCAGAAAACATCTTGGAAATCCAAGAAGAAGAGGGCAACCTGAATGAACGTGGCAAATCTGCCATTTTGCTTGTTCGCATGCGTCCTGAGGACATAAAAAGCCAACAAGGACCCGATTGGGACTACCAAGGCATCGTTGCTTACTCGAAAATTTGTACTCATGTGGGCTGTCCAATTGCGCTTTATGAACAAAGGACCCATCATTTATTATGTCCCTGTCATCAGTCGACTTTTGACCTAGCTGACTCCGGACAACCAATATTTGGACCTGCAGCAAGAAGATTGCCGCAGTTAGCAATAACGGTGGACGAAGAGGGTTACCTAGTCGCTCGCCAAGGATTTCAAGAACCAATTGGACCAAGTTTCTGGGAGCGTGGTGCATGAGTAACACAACAGTAAATAAGAAAACTCCTGCTGCATATAACTATGTAGATAGCAGAGTTGGTTTTTCAGCTGCACTAAAGCGCAATATGCGCAAAGTGTTTCCTGATCACTGGTCATTCATGCTTGGTGAAATTGCACTCTATTCATTCCTAATTTTGTTACTAACTGGAACTTTCTTAACTCTTTGGTACAAGCCATCTATGACTGAAGTTATTTACAACGGTTCTTACATTCCTCTAAAGGGAATTCCAATGAGTGAAGCTTATGCTTCAACTTTGGAAATTTCATTTGATGTTCGCGGTGGAATGCTACTTAGACAAATACATCATTGGGCTGCATTGTTTTTCATTGCTGCCATGGTTGTGCACTTATTAAGAGTTTTCTTCACTGGCGCATATAGAAAACCACGAGAATTTAACTGGTTACTGGGAATTGCTCTACTAACTCTTGGACTTCTTGCTGGTTTTTCTGGTTATTCATTACCTGATGATTTGCTTTCAGGGGTTGGTTTAAAGATTGCTTCAGGAATTATTCAAGCTCTTCCAGTAGTTGGAACTTGGGCTTTGTATTTCCTCTTTGGTGGAGAATTCCCTGGAACCGAAGTTATTTCTCGTCTATATTCAATACACATTTTGTTACTACCGGGTGCAATTTTAGCTTTGGTAACTGCACATTTATTACTGGTTTGGACTCAAAAGCACACTCAATATCCAGGTCCGGGCAGAACAGAAAAAAATGTTGTGGGTTATCCATTGCTACCGGTTTACACAGCTAAAGCTGGTGGATTTTTCTTCATCGTATTTGGGGTAACAACTTTGTTAGGTGCTCTAGTTACAATTAACCCAATTTGGTTATACGGTCCATACACTCCAGATCAAGTAACAGCTGGATCACAACCTGATTGGTACATCGGATTCTTAGAAGGATCTCTTCGCGTAATGCCAGCAATTGAATTCAATATTTTTAATACCTGGACATTCTCACCAAACGTTCTAATACCTGCATTAATTCTTCCAGGATTAATGTTTGCACTGATGGGTGCTTATCCATTTCTTGAAAGCTGGATTACCGGTGACAAGAGAGAACATAACTTGTTAGATCGTCCAAGAAATGCTCCAACTAGAACTGCTCTTGGCACAATGTCTCTTTCTTTCTACATCTTGTTATGGATTGGTGGCGGAAACGACATCATTGCCACAACATTTAATTTGTCAATTAATGCCATCACCTGGTTTATGAGAGTGGCCTTGATTGCAGTTCCTCCGTTGGTATTTATTGCTACCAGAAGAATTTGTCTTGGATTACAAAGAAATGATCTAGATAAGTTGTTACATGGAAAAGAAACAGGTCGAATTCTTAGACTTCCAGAAGGTGGATTCGTGGAAGTTCACGAACCAGTATCTGAAGCAGAGTTACCAAAACTTCTTGCCCGTGAAACCTATCCTGTTTGGGAACTGCCTCAAAAAGTTGATGCCAATGGAATTAAAACTCCAAAGTATCGTCGTCAATTAATGAAAGCCAAGTTAAGTGCTTGGTGGACAAAGGGAGATCTTCCAATCCCAACTATGAAAGAAATTCAATCAGGACAACATCATGCCCATGAAGCTTTAGAACAAGCTCATGAATTCGGTGTTGAACCTGGTAAAGAAGAAATTGTTACTTCAACAAATCACTAAGCCTTAAACTAAAAAAGCCCCAACAGTCTTGTTGGGGCTTTTTTAATTAGTTTTTATCCCACCAAATAGTTGCTAAATCTCTTTCATCTGTTCGAGGTTGATCAGTTAAAAACTCTTTAACTTCTGATTCTCTTGCCTTGGGAAGACAAAGTCTTATCCTCATAAATTTAGCAGCTTGATCAATATTTGATTCTTGACGAACGGTTCCTGGCCAGTATTGAACTTGGGCATTTATACCAATTTCTTTAAGAACTTCAATTAGATCTGCTGGAGATGGATCTTTGGGTCTTTCAAGACTCCAAAAATGTTTCCATAACTTATCCATATTTGCTAAAGGATGATGAATTGGCATTTCAATAACAACTCTTTTTCTTGCATGTTCATCAAGTGCTTTTAGAAATGGAACTATGTCTTGCACGTTATAAACAACGTTATGACAAGTAACCACATCAGCAACCTCAACCTTGTCAGCAACGGCTGGCCAAAATCCTTCATAAACTTCACTTGTTAATCCACGTTTAGCAGCGTTCTTACTGAACATAGTTAACATTTCTGCTTGATGATCAACGCCTATTACATGGTTTGCTTTGTCTGCCAAAGCAAATGCGGCCACTCCCCCACCACAACCAATATCTAGAACACTGCCCTGTTCAGGAAGAGCTTCTTTGGCTTTTTGGTGTGAAATTGTTTCAACTATATTTTCTGGGATTTGAAAAAGAACTGCAGGATGAATCCAAGGACTTTCTTCAGCTTGATCAATTATTTCTTGAGGGATTGCCCAAGATTCAAGATCTGACTTCCATTTAACTGCTGCTGAGTTATTGATTAGTTACCAAACATTTTGCTAAAAAATCCTGAGTTTGAATCTGATGATTCTTGACAGGTGCAACGATCTTTTTCTGCTACCCCTTGAAGGGCGTATTCAATATGTTCCCCGCAACCACTCCAGGTAACTTTATTGCACTTTCGGCATAGAACTGGGCTACACATGAAATTTGAACCTGCTTCTGTTGAAAGACCTCAACAAACTCAAGTCTAGTGCTTAATTTAAGGAACTAGTAAAACCTGTCCTGCGTAAACATTTGATCCATTAATCACGTTTAAATCCATAATTTGGTCAATAACTGCGCGCGGATCAATTTCCGGATTCACCCGCGCTGCAATGGTCCAAAGAGTTTCACCAGGTGCAACCACAATTTGAGTGGTTGTTGAATTTGATGCTTCATTAGAAGCTTTTGCACTTGAGGTGGCAATGCCGAAAAGTGAAACAAGTGAGATTGCGAGCATGGTTGCAAAGCTCAGGGTAGAAAGCACTAAACGGCCTCTACGGGTCAATTTGATGGGTGAAACCGCTACAGGTGCCAGGGTTGTCATATAAGCCTCTCTTTCGAACACTTGTTCGATTATTGCATACCTGGGCGACATTTAGCAAGTCAAACCGAACAGGTGTTTGAAACATTTGTTCGAATGGGCTACTCTAGGGACATGACAAAAAACAACGTGAGTGAATTGCCTGATTCAGGCCCAGATGGCGATGGACTAACCACCCGCCAAAGACGCATATTGGAAGTAATTGAGGAAGCCGTTCGAGATAGAGGCTTTCCCCCAACCGTTCGAGAGATCGCTGAATTAGTAGGCCTGGCCTCCCCAGCATCTGTTGCTCATCAACTTTCAGCTTTAGAAAGAAAAGGTTTTATTAAAAGAGATCCAAACTCACCTCGTGCAATTGATGTGATGATGCCATCTAAATCTGGTGTTGAGATTGATGGACTAATTGGTGGAGTAAGTGGTGAACGAACTCCTGATGCAGCATTTGTGCCATTACTTGGACGCATTGCAGCAGGTGGACCAATTTTAGCTGAAGAATCAATTGAAACTGTTTATCCATTGCCAAGAGAACTAGTTGGCAATGGTGAATTATTTATGCTCACAGTTGTGGGAGATTCCATGATTGATGCAGCAATTTGTCATGGTGACAAAGTTGTTATTAAGAAACAAGATGATGCCCAAAATGGTGACATTGTGGCTGCCCTTCTTGGTGATGAAGCAACTGTTAAAACTTTAAAGCGTAAAGATGGTCATGTTTGGTTAATGCCGGCAAATCCAGATTACGAACCAATCAATGGTGATCACGCCAAGATTCTTGGACGTGTTGTTACGGTGATGAGAAAGCTTTAAACGCAACCCCCTTTTTGGGAAGAGTGAGTTTTTCATATACTAAAAATATGAAGATTATTGTTTCTCTTGTAACTTCTCTTTTATTGCTAACTGCATGTGGTTCAACTGATGCAGATAGCCAAAGTGAAAACGTAATTGCACAAGTTCCTGCAAGTTGTGAAATCCCTGAAGTTATTGATGAATTTGTCGCACAGGTTCCTGGATCAAAGTATGTGCCTACTGAATGGCAAGCTTTTCCTGACACAGATTTAGCTGCAGCTTTAGATAACAATGGCATTGCTTGTACGTATGGAATACAAGTTGCTGAAGTTGGTGGCACAGTTTTGTGGACACCTATTGCAGAAAATATTTGGGAACAACAAAAGATATCTTGGATTGAGTTTGGTGAAACCCCAATTGATCTTCCCGGAATTGACGAAACTTCTGCCTATGTCTTAAAAGAAGGAACTGAATCAGGAGAAATGCATGTTTGGAAGATAAATCTTTTGATTAATGATGTGTGGATTCAAGTTGGTGCTTCGTTTTTCCAAAACGTTGAGGAAGCTCTTCCCATAATCAAAGCCGCCATCAATGCAACTCGGTAGATAGCATTAAGCAATTAAGATAGATTTGTGCGTAAATCTCTTTTAGCTCAAGGATATGCATATCTAAGGGCTGCTCATTTTGGGCCAACCCTAATTGTTACCGCCACTACTTTTCTTTTAGCACTTTCACAGTATTCGCCAATTGAGGCACCGAGAGTTGCTATAGCAATATTTGCAGGTCAATTAGTTGTTGGCTGGAGCAATGATCTTATTGATGCTCCCCTAGATATCGCAGCACAAAGAACAAAAAAACCTATTGTTGGTAAAGAAATAGATCCTGATCAATTAAGAAAATCAATTGTATTTGCATTATTTGCAACACTTTTACTTTCCTTGATTAGTCCACTGGGTTTAATTGGAACCCTTATTCACTTTCTTGGACTTCTGAGTGCAACTCTTTACAACCTTAAACTTAAATCAACAATTCTTTCTCCACTTGCCTACATCGTCTCCTTTGGAGCACTTCCTTGGGCAATTTATTTACCTACAGGAAGTCAACCACCTCTGTGGCTATTTATAGATTTCATTCTAATTTCAGTTGCGTTTCATTTCTTCAATGTTTTAAAAGATTTCCAATGGGATATCAATCAAGGAGTTTTGGGACTTCCTCAGCGATTTGGTCGAAAACCCAGTTTGGTTATATCAGTTTCACTTGTTGGTTCAGCGCTACTGGTTTTTATTTTCTTTCATTAATAATATAAGGTTTGCCTATGACACTAATATTTATTGCTGGTGGTGCTAGAAGTGGAAAGAGCCGTAAAGGTGAAGAGCTGGCGATTAGTCTGGCCGGTCTTTCAAAGCCAATTTTTATTGCAACAGCTGAAGCAGTGGACGATGAGATGAAATCACGGATTGAAAAGCATCAGCATGATCGTGGAACGGCATTTGAATTGATTGAAGAGGCCAAGGACCTAACCAAGGTTTTAACGCAAATCAATCCTGGGGCAACTGTGCTGGTGGATTGCCTCACTCTGTGGTTATCAAACAACATGATGGGTGAAGAGGCAGACACCAATCAATCTGTAATCCTTGCAGCGCGCGCTCGGACGGGCACCACAATATTTATCAGTAACGAAGTTGGTGAAGGTATTGTGCCGATGCATCCAGTCTCACGCCAGTTCCGAGATCTTTCGGGCATCATGAATCAAGAGTTTGCAAGAGCTGCGGACAAAGTTTATTTTATGAAGTTTGGTATTGCCCAGGAACTTAAATGATCAATGACATAAAAGTTGCCTTTGCCTTTTTAACCCGCATTCCGATAAAGCATAAGGAAGAGATATCTATTCAACGCAGCGCAGTTTGGTTTCCTTTGGTTGGCTTTGTGATAGGAATTTCCTCAGGGTTAATATTTATTGGGCTTAATGAATTAATT
This sequence comes from Actinomycetota bacterium, assembly GCA_026393095.1. GTDB lineage: Bacteria > Actinomycetota > Actinomycetes > S36-B12 > UBA5976 > ATZT02. Next base: position 81,493 of record JAPLAV010000046.1, read on the forward strand.
CCTGCTGCACCAGCTGCTGCAGTCACACTTATTTTTTGGATCCTTGTTACGGGTGGATTTCATCAAGATGGATTGGCCGATACCTTTGATGGTCTAGTCGGTGGCTGGAATCCCGAGGATCGACTACGAATCTTAAAGGATTCGCGTCACGGCACATATGGTGTTCTATCAATAGTTTTGCAATTAATTATTCAATTCGCACTTTTATCCACACTTAAATCACAAATAGCACTACTAGCACTCGTAACAGCGCACACCTTGGGCCGACTTGTTCCCATTTATTTTATGCTCACACCTGCTGCGCCATCCCACGAAGGCATGGGGGCTACTTACGTGCGCACCGTCAAAAAAATACATGTGCTTTTTGCAACGTTACTAACATTTTCAATACTTGCGCCTTTCATAGGTCTTCACCTATTAGTAATTGGTGCAATTGTTGGAATTGTTTCTTTGTTTTTTTTGCTCTACGTGCGAAAGAAAATCGGTGGAGTTGTTGGAGACGTGTTAGGTGCGTCTGAACAAATTGCCGAAAGTTTTATACTTCTATATTTTGTGATTATTTCGACCAACAACCTTTGGTTAACGTGGCTAATTTAATTACTGAGCGTTTTGATTGCATTCTCTTTGACCTGGGTAATACTTTAATTAAACAGGAAAATCCAGGAGTTCCATACGAATCCTTATCGGTGCAGCTTTTACCTGGAGTTCAAAAACTCCTTGATTTACTTCATGGTCAGGTTAAGCTCGGGATAGTTTCAAATACGCAGACAATTACAGCAGCTGAGATAAGTAATAAACTTGCATTAGTAGGACTAGATGAATACTTTGACGTTATTATTGCCACCGCCGAATTGGGTAAACATAAACCAGATCCAGCTCCTATTATTGCTGCCCTCTTAGAAATAAAATCAAGTGCTGATCGAACTCTTTATGTCGGAGATGTTGAAAATGACAAGATAGCCGCATTGGCTGCTGGAGCACACTTTGCATATGCAGGCCCAGATTTATACCAATCAGTGCACCAATACTTTTTACACAGTGAATTGGCATTTGATCGTGCGATAAATAATCATCCAATTTTTTCACAACCACATTATGATTCGGTACGAAAAGAGTTTGATGGGTTGGCCAAGCCGGTTGGCTCCCTTGGCAAGTTAGAAAAAATTACCGCCCAGATAGCGGGTATCACACATTTACCTTCACCATCAGTGGATCCTGCTGCCATTGCACTTTTTGGGGCAGATCACGGGATTGGTGCGGATGATTCTGTAACACCATGGCCACAAGCAATCACAGGTTTGATGCTTGAAGTTATGGGAGAAAATAAAGCCGCTGTATCCGTTTTTGCAGATGTGGCCGACGTTTATGTTCAAATTATTAATGTGGGGGCGGTAGTTCAGTCACAATCACCTGGTGTTCGAAACGAAAGAGTTGCCAGCGGCACCAAAGACATACGTAGCCACGATGCCATGTCAGACACCATCGTTCGAGAAGCACTGGAAGTTGGTGCACAAACTGCAGAGAGATTAATCGCTGGTGGATCACGCTGTTTAGTAACCGGTGAAGTGGGTATTGGAAATACAACATCATCAGCAGCACTGATTGCACACTTTACGCAATCAACCGCCGAGCAAATCACTGGTCGCGGATCGGGTATCGATGATGAAACATTTGCCAGAAAAGTAAAAATTGTTAGCCAATTAATTACCAAGACCAAAGATGAGTCAGATCCTATTCACACACTTGCTCAGATTGGTGGAATAGAAATTGCAGCCCTTGTTGGTTACATACTACGCGCAACCTCATTGCAGGTTCCAATTGTTTTAGATGGAGTTATTACTCTGGCTGCTGCAACTGTTGCGCAGGCAATAAATCCAGGAATAGCACAGTTTTTAATTGCAGGACACTCTTCATCAGAACCAGGATCACGAATCGCAATTGCTCATCTAGGTTTAGACCCAATTCTTGATTTAGAGCTGAGACTTGGTGAAGGAACCGGAGCGCTACTTGCTCTACCCATCCTTCGAGCCTCATGTCAGGGGCTAACACAAATCGCTCGCATCTCTGATCTGCTTTAAGAAACCGCCTATGTGTTTTTATTTATAAAATATTTCAGTCAATCACAAACAGCCACAATTACACTCGACGCTGTGCTAGCCTCAGGCACACTAGCTACTTGATCCTCAGCGCGAAATTCACGCTTCCGGCGGCTCGTTGAGAGTAGCTCATGAAAATAAAAAAGCGTGCACGCATAAAGATGTCTAGCCCTAAGTCTAAACGCCAGAGAATTCTCAAAACCTTATCAATCGTTGTTGCAGTCCCGGTCACCGTCTTTGCCCTATTGCTTGCTGCCACTCCTTTTTCTCAAATCGCTCGAGGCGTAATGTTTTCGCTGGTGTTATGGCAAGACGTAAGCATCAATCATATTTTTGTCTTTCCATCCCGAGAAATCCCAACATCGACAGCCTCAGATCTGCCCCGACAATTAGATGACACAACTTTGAATGCGTTTGGCAAAATGGATTTGAGCTTTTACACCCAATACGAGTATGAGGAGAATTCATCTGCAGTTGTTTATGCACCCGAACCAATTGTCCTTCGCTCGGAAACTGAACTGGATCAGTTTTTGACCGAAAGTGAGACCACGGCATTTCTGGTTGTGAAAGATAACGTTCTTGTGCACGAATGGTACGCCTCAGATATTGACCCAGAAGCCTTGCACACTTCTTTTTCTATGTCGAAATCAATGGTGTCGACAGTAGTTGGGATGGCCATCAATGACGGTTCGATCTCTTCACTTGATGATGCAATCACAAAATACATTCCAGAATTATTAGAGCAAGATCCACGTTTTGGCAACATAACTTTGCGCCACCTAATCACCATGACATCGGGCATCTCTTATAACGAAGATGATTTCGGTGCATTTGGTGACCAAATCAATACCTACTACGGAACAAATCTACGAAAATCAGCAATCACCAAAACACAAATCAGTGAAGAACCGGGTGTGAGGTGGGTCTATAACAACTACAACCCTTTGCTTCTTGGCTTAGCTGTAGAGCGGGCAACTGGCAAAAGCGTTAGCGATTACATGAGCGAGACAATTTGGGCACCGATGGGTGCAGAAGCTGATGCGTCTTGGAGCATGGACAGTTTTTATAACGGATTTGAAAAGATGGAAAGCGGTTTCAACGCCCGCCCCATCGATTTTGCGCGCTTTGGTTTGATGTTTGCAAACGGTGGTGCAGTTAATGGCAAACAAGTATTGCCACAGGAATGGGTTAAACAAGCCACCGCGTCTACAGGCGTGCGCATTGGTCGAGACGAGTCAGTTGAGCAAAATTACAACTACTTGTGGTGGGTGTATCCCAACAACCGATTTGGGGCGCAAGGAAAACTTGGTCAATACATATTTATTTCTCCCGATGAGAAAACTGTCATCGTTCGATTAGGGCGTGACGAGAAAAACCTGATGTGGCCAAAGCTCCTACTAGAACTGACCGATCGACTCGAGACCGGAAAACTGTAGGATAAAAATAATTAAGAAAGTGCTGCCTTTAGTTTTTACAACTCTTAGCAAAAACGAGTAAAGTGCGAACGCACTAGATTTTTTGCCGCTCCTCAGTCTTCTAAAAAGAGTCGCCCTATAAGCCGGAGACGCCATTGTTATGCGTGAAGCTACGCTCAAAACATTCAATTGCCCTCATTTTTGCCCCCAAATATTTACCAAGTTTCAGAAACAACTTTCAGTAGCTCATGACCAATCGAACGTGGGCTATTTAAGTATGGGTTGGATGGCAATACGTAAAATCTGAGATTGGGTTAAGCGACTGGACATTTCTCTTCCATTCATTAAAAGAAGTCCCTCCACAACAACACCAATAATGTCTGACGCTTCAGCAAGTGATCGCCCTTTTTTAACCTTGCCAACCAGCAAGGTTTCCAATGTCAGCACCCACCACTCCTCGGATTCTTCGACTAGTCGGGTTACTTCCTTTTCTGACCCGGCATAACTGGCCTTAAGAAGGGCATGCCAGATGGTTAGATGATCGTCCTGAATTGACCACTCAAGGAAGTCCCATAGGGGCTCTGGGCTGGTAGAAATTACCGTTTCGGCATTCATCCTTCTTTCGCCTAAAACACTTGAAATACTCTCACGAAGTAGCGCTTCCCTTGACTCGTAGTAGTGGGTAATAACTGTCGTCGAACGATCCAGCTCAGCTGCTACTCGGCGGATAGTGACGGCATTTACGCCCTCCTCCGCAATTACATTCAATGTAGCTTGCTGCACCATTTCAACAATGCTCATCAATAGCTCCTTGCCTCGCATGCTGGATCCAACCCCTTATTTGACAAGCATACAACAACTGTTGTACAACAGGTGTTGTAATTTCTTGACTAAATCGGAGGCCAAACAATGTCTAACCTAAAAATTGCGTTATCAATGTCCAGTCAAAGGTTTTTGGCCCAAGTAATGGCGCTAGCTGGCGATCCGATCGGGCGGCTCGAAAGAGCCTCAGATCTGGCTGAATTCTCCGCCGGCCTTCGAGAAAAGAGTGTCCAGAAAAGCCGCATAGGCGTTCTGATAAGTGCAGATTATGAGATCTGTGCCGAGGTTTTGAAATCACCTAATTGGCGCACTGTAGCCGAGCCAGGGAATTTTCTGGAGGAAATCTTTTTGGGTTCTTCGAGCCAAAGCTCTGAAAACGTCGACATCTTCTTAGATTCAATCCTCGGGAAAGATGGTGATGAGCACTCTCGAATAAAGAAACTAGTTGTGCCTGCTTTCACGCATAGGGCAATGCAATCGTGGAAAGAAACGGCAGATAAAATTGCACACAATTTGGTGCAGCAGCTTCCAAGTGATGGCCAAGTAGATCTTGTATCTGCTTTAGCAAACCCTCTACCCCTAGAAATGATTTGTGAGATTTTAGGCGTTCCGCTGAAAGACCGAGAACTCTTTAATAAATGGGGAAATACTCTTGCAGAGATCGGGCTGGATGGCCCCCGAACCGTTGGCCAGGTAAGTGAATTAGAAATAGCATCTAAAGAGTTAACTGATTACATGGCAGAACTTTTGGCTTATCGAAGAAAGCACCCTGAAGATGATTTGCTTACTTCACTTGCAAACTCTGAAACAGATGGGGCCACATTAACTGATCGAGAAATAGTTGCTACAGCCTCATTTCTTCTGCTTGCAGGCTTTGAGACAACCGTAAACCTACTCGGTGTGGGAACGCGTGTTTTGGTTGAACACAAAGAGGC
>JAPLAV010000013.1 GCA_026393095.1 Actinomycetota bacterium
GGCTTTAACCGAACAAAGACTGAACGACCTGTGAGCGTTGCAGATCAGAAGAGTAAATATGAATCGTTTAGATGCATTAAACAAAGCAAGTCTAAAAAAAGGTGTCCCTTCTTTTAGAACTGGTGACACAGTCAAAGTACACGTGAAAGTTATTGAAGGTACTCGTTCACGTATTCAGTTATTCCAAGGTGTTGTTATTAGAAAACAAGGTGCCGGAATTTCAGAAGCATTCACAGTTCGAAAAGTATCTTTTGGAACCGGTGTTGAAAGAACTTTTCCAATTCACACCCCAACTATTGAAAAAATTGAAATTGTTTCACGCGGTGATGTTCGTCGTGGCAAGTTGTACTTCCTACGAGATCTTCGCGGTAAAGCTTCCAAGATTAAAGAACTTCGTGGCGATTTAGCTGCAGCAGTTGTTGCTGATGAAGATATTGAATTAGCAATTGATGAAACAGTTGAAGTTAAAAACGATGAAGTTATTGAAGAAGTTAAGGCAGAAGCACCTGTAGCAAAAGAGGAAGTTGCTGCTGAAACTCCTGCCGCAGAACCAGTTGCCGAAGTTGCTGAAACACCAGCTACTGATGCACCTGCTGAATCAACAAACTAATTAAATTGCGCGCCCTATGGGCAGCAGTTCGTGAACTGCTGATTGTTGTTGGAATTGCTTTAATTCTTTCATCCATTGTGCGCGCATTTATTTTTCAAGCATTTTATGTTCCCAGCGCTTCCATGGAAGACACTCTTTTATTAGAAGATCGAATAATTGCTACTAAAATTACAAAACCATTTACTGATATTCAACGCGGTCAAATTGTGGTCTTTAAAGATCCAGGTGATTGGTTACCAGAATTTGAAACAGATCGAAACACATTTCTGCACCTGTTAAGTGTGGTGGGATTACTTCCATCTGATGCAGGTGATGATTTAGTAAAACGAGTTATTGGAATTCAAGGAGACACTGTTAAGTGTTGTTCTCAAAATGGCAAAATTCTCATTAATAACCAAGAACTTCTTGATGATGAATTTATTAAGCCCGGAGCAGAAACTAATCAAGTTGAATTTGAAATAACAGTTCCAAAAAACAGAATCTTTGTGATGGGTGATAACAGACCAGATAGCAGAGATTCCAGATTTCATTTAGAAACGGCTTACGGCAGCGTTCCAGTTAAAAATGTGGTGGGACCTGTGCAACTAAGAATTTGGCCTTTTAACAGATTTGCAACTTTAGGTATTCCCGATGCGTTTAAAGCAATTCCTGATGCCAAGAGCTAAAAAGAATCGACCTACACTCGATTTCGAAAACAATCTATTTTCTCGTGGAGCAAAACTAATTGCTGGTATGGACGAAGTTGGACGAGGTTGTTTAGCAGGACCAGTAAGTGTGGGAGTGGCAGTAATAAGTATTGATTGTGTTAATCCACCAGAGAATTTAGCTGATTCAAAACTATTAACTCATGAACAAAGAGAAGAACTATTACCTCTGGTTAAATCTTGGGTGATTGATTCATTTGTTGGACACGCTACAAATAAAGAAATAGATGAAATAGGGCTAACAAGGGCCTTAAGACGTGCGGGAAGACGTGCTTTAGCGGGTTTAACAACTAAACCTGATCACTTAATCCTTGATGGTAAACACAACTGGTTAATGCCTGAAAAAGAAACCCAAAACATGTTTGAAGAAGAGTTTGACGACGGTCCTTTATCTGCTGATTTAGAAATAATCACTCAAATAAAAGCAGACATGACTTGTGCCTCTGTTGCTGCTGCATCAATTGTGGCAAAAACGACAAGAGATCAAATGATGACTGAGTTGAGTGAAGAATTTCCACTTTATTTTTGGGCCGAGAATAAAGGCTATGCATCTCCTGAACATTTGGAAGCAATTAAAAATCATGGAGCGAATAAGTATCACCGAGTAAGCTGGAAAACTTTTCAAACTGAGAGTTAACTAGTTTTCACCTTAAAGGCTTCTGGGAATGACGTTAATCACGCTTAAAACCGATGATTTAATTAGGTTTATTTGGCTAAGAGTGCAAGAATTAGAACATGATAAAAAATAACATATTTGACACAGTTCTTGGTTTACCCGTACATCCGCTAATAGATCATTTAGTGGTTATTGCTTTACCTTCTTTTGCATTGTTAACAATTGCATTAGTTTTCATTCCAACTTTAAGAAAAAATTATGGGTTAGTTACTTTGGCTGGTTTAGCCATTTCCACAGGTGCCGCATTTGTTGCCAAGCAATCTGGTGAAGCTTTGGCAATGAGAGTTGGCTACCCAACAGATCATGCCAATATGGGAGAAAATCTAGTTGTTATTTCAGCATTACTTTTTGGTGCCGCAGTCGTATGGTTCTTTCTATTAAGTAATCCAAAAATGATCAGTGCATTAATCATTAAACTGATGGGTTATGCAACAGCTTTAATTGCTGTCGTGGCATTAGTGGTTACAGTACTTGTTGGACATTCAGGGGCAAAAGCAACTTGGGAATCTAGATTAAATCCAGTTGCAAGCCCAACTGTTCCAGCAACTGCACCAAGTGATGCAGGTGCAACTTCAAATGCCTTAACGATGGAAGCCGTAGCGCAAAAAAACACAGTTGATAACTGCTGGGTTGTTGTAAGCGGAATGGTTTATGACTTAACTGGTTATGCAAATTCTCATCCAGGTGGAGCAATCAATATCGCAAATATTTGTGGTACAGATGCCACAAAAGCATTTAATAATCAACATGGTGGTCAATCAAAACCTAATAATGTTTTATCAGGTTTTGAGGTTGGAGCATTAGGTGCTTCAGCAACGACCAATGCGCCAGCTACACCAGCTACAACTCCTAAAGCAAATCCATCAACAAATGCAAAAACTGCAATAAGTTTTACTCTTGCTGATGTGGCAAAAAGAAACACTGCAGCAGAATGTTGGGCTGTAGTTTCAAATACGGTTTATAATTTGACTCCGTATATAAATTCTCATCCAGGTGGAGCAAAAAATATAACTAACCTTTGTGGCGCAGATGCTACACAGGCTTTTACTAATCAACATGGTGGTCAATCAAGACCAAATAACACCTTGGCTGGATTTGAAATTGGAATTATAAGTGCAGCTTCAAGTGCGGTTGCACTACCAATTGCAGTAAATAAAGGTGGAGAAGCAGACGAGGACTAGTTTTAACTAGCCTCTAAGTCCCAAATTCTTGCTCCACCAAAAAGACCAGCTTTATTGCTGACTCTGGTTACTTTCGGTCCTAAATCTAAACCTTTAATGTGTTTAGCATTTCCACCACCAACATAACAATGATCGTAATAAAGAAATTGGTCATATTTAGCAATAGCTTTTATTACTCTCTTGGTCCATCTTTCAACACCGATTCTCTCCCTTGCTGCATTGCCAATTTGTTCTTCAAATTCTTCACTTTGTCTAAAAGGAGCATGTCCTAGTTCTAAGTGGGGAAGTAATACTCCATTTTGAAATAGGGCTGTGCCAACACCAGTTCCTAATGTCATGACAAATTCCAAACCTTCACCTTTAATTACAGCTGCTCCTTGAATATCGGCATCATTTGCAACCTTGGTAGGAATTCCCAGCGCATTTGTCATAGGAGTTTGTAAATCAAAGTTTTTCCAAGCATTAACTAATGCTGGATCTTTTGGCCCATCTTTAACTAATCGAGAAAGGGAAGGAACCATAACCACAATTCCATTTCGAACTAATCCAGGAAAACCCACGCTGGCCCTTTGTGCTTTAGGTAAAACTTTTACAAAATCTGCCACTACTTGAGAGAAACCTAATGGATGAGAAGGATA
>JAPLAV010000019.1 GCA_026393095.1 Actinomycetota bacterium
AACTGTTGCAGGAACCAACAAAAAAGTTACTTTAGAACTTGGTGGCAAAGCTGCCAATATTGTTTTCGATGATGCTGCCATGGATCAAGCAGTTGAAGGTGTTGTAAACGGAATTTTCTTCAATCAAGGTCACGTTTGTTGTGCAGGATCTAGATTGCTCTTACAAGAATCTATTTCTGATGAATTCTTAAATCTTTTATATGAGCGAATGAAAACCCTTCGATTAGGCGATCCCCTAGATAAGAACACAGATATTGGAGCCATTAACTCTGCTGCCCAGTTAGCCAAAATTAAAGAATTAACTAATGCTGGAAAATCTGAAGGAGCAGAAATGTGGAGTGCTCCTTGTGAAATTCCTAATAAAGGTTTCTGGTTTGCCCCTACAGTATTTACAAATGTTTCTCTTTCTCATCGAATTGCGCGTGAAGAAATATTTGGTCCAGTTTTGAGTGTGCTTACCTTCAGAACTCCTGATGAAGCAATTGAAAAAGCCAACAACACTCCATTTGGTTTAAGTACTGGAATTTGGACTGAAACGGGTTCACGAATTCTAGAAGTTGCACACAGATTAAGAGCTGGTGTGGTGTGGGCAAATACATTTAACAAGTTTGATCCAACAAGTCCATTTGGTGGATATAAAGAATCAGGTTATGGTCGCGAAGGCGGACGTCACGGATTAGAACCATACTTAAAGGCAGGTAAATAAATGTCAAACATTGATGTGAAAAGAACTGCCAAATTATTTATTGGTGGAGCTTTTCCTAGATCTGAATCTGGCAGAACCTATGAAGCAAAAGATAAGAATAAAAACTTTGTAGCAAATGTTGCCCTTGCCTCAAGAAAAGATGGCAGAGACGCTGTTGTGGCAGCTAGAGCTGCTTTTGCTAAATGGTCAGAAGCAACTGCTTATAACCGTGCACAAGTTCTTTACCGAGTTTCAGAAATCATGCAAGGCAGACGTGAACAATTTGTTGAAGAATTAAGTCTATGGACAAAAACTAAGAAGCAAGCAGAAAATGAAGTTGATGAAGCAATCAATCGCATGGTTTGGTTTGCTGGTTGGGCTGACAAAATTGCGATGGTAACTGGATCTAATAATCCTGTGGCAGGACCATTCTTTGATTTTTCAATTCCAGAACCAACAGGAGTTGTGGCAGCAATTGCTCCAGAAGATTCGGCCCTTTTAGGTTTAGTCGAAACCATTGCATCAATTGTTGTCAGTGGAAATACAGTTATTGTTATTGCTTCAGAATCGCAACCTCTTCCAGCTGTTTCTTTGGCCGAAGTAATTGCTACAAGTGATGTGCCAGGTGGAGTTATTAATATTCTGACTGGTTCTTACAAAGAAATAGCCCCATGGTTGGCAAGTCATCAAGACGTTAATGCTCTTGATTTAACCGGAGTAGATAAAAAACAAATTGCTTTAGAATTAGAAAAGGAAGCAGCCACTAATTTAAAGCGTGTACTTCGTTCAAATACTAAACTTGATGGATTAGCCAGAATTAAAGTTTTCTTAGAGACCAAAACTGTGTGGCATCCGCGAGGATTTTAGAACTTAATCCCTAATTCTTGGGCAATTTTTGCATAAGTTGGTTTAATTGTTTCATTAATCAGTTTAAGTCTTTGATCAAATGGAATAAATGAACTTTTCATAGCATTTACAGTTAACCATTGCAATTGCTTCAAAGTAAAACCTAATTCATTTACCAGAAGAGTCATTTCTTTAGTCATTGAAGTGTCAGACATTAATCTGTTGTCAGTATTAACGGTTGCTCTAAAACCAAGCTTTGTTAGCACGCCAATAGGATGTTCTTTAATACTTTTTGCTGCCCCTGTTTGCACATTTGATGATGGGCAAAGTTCTAGTGGCACTCTTCTATCTCTGACGTAAGCAGAAAGTTCACCAAGTTTTATTTCGCCATTTGATTGAAAACTTAAATCATCAACAATTTTTACTCCATGACCTAATCGGTCTGTGCCACAAATTTGAACTGCTTCCCAAATTGAAGGCAATCCAAATGCTTCCCCAGCATGAATTGTCATATGAAAGTTGGCTCGTCGAACAGCATCAAATGCATCTAAATGTCTTGTCGGTGGAAAGCCTGCTTCTTTGCCAGCAATGTCAAAACCAACAACACCTTTTTCGCGCCACTTAACTGAAAGTTCTGCAATCTCAATTGATCTTGCAGCTGTTCTTATAGCTGTTAGTAACGCTCTAACCACAATTGGTTTGCCATTTCTTGCCATGGTTTCTTCGCCACGTTGGAAACCTTTAAGCACAGCTTCGACAACTTGATCGAGTGTTAAGCCTTGATTTTGATGTAATTCGGGTGCAAATCTTACTTCGGCATAAACAACGCCATCATTTGCTAAATCTTCAGCGGCTTCAAAGGCCACTCTCTCTAAAGCCGCCGTTGTTTGCATCACGCCAACTGTGTGAACAAAAGCTTCTAAGTATTTTTCAAGTGATCCAGAATCACAGTTATCTCTAAACCATTTGGCAAGTTCAATTGGATCTGTAGTTGGAAGATTTTTATAGCCGAATTCTTTTGCTAAATCAGCAACCGTGGCGGGTCTAACGCCCCCATCTAAATGATCGTGCAATAAAACTTTAGGTACCGTTTTGATTATTTCTGGTGTTAACGTCTGAGACATTTAGTTAACGTCTCCACCCGCCATTAGTCTTCCCACTTTGTTTCTTTCAGCATCTTTTTCATCCAAAATTTTTACAATTTTTCCTGCATACATAACTGCTACTCGATCAGCTAAACCTAAAACTTCATCTAATTCTGCTGAAACCAAAAGCACAGCAGAGCCTGCATCTCGTGCTGCCACTATTTGATTATGAATAAATTCGATGGAACCCACATCAACGCCTCTTGTTGGTTGAGCTGCGATCAAGAGTTTTGGTCCCCAGATTAGTTCTCTAGCGATTACCAATTTTTGTTTATTGCCACCAGATAATGAACCGGCAGAAGTATCAATTGAAGGAGTTCTTACATCAAATTTTTCAACTAATTTAGTGGCTAATGCTCTAATTGCACCAGTTTGTCTTACCCCTGCTTTAGAAAATTCCTTTTCATCAAATCTATTTAAAACAGAATTATCAGCAATCGAATAGGCAGCAACTAAGCCATCTTTTTCGCGATCTTCTGGAACATGAGCTACGCCTAGTTCATGAATTTTGTGCGGACTTAACTTAGTTACATCTTCATTACTAATTACTACTGTGCCTGAGTCAATTTTTCTTAAACCCGTAATGGCTTGAACTAATTCTCTTTGCCCATTTCCTTCAACTCCTGCAATTCCAACAATTTCACCAGCTCTAACCTCAAGAGTTAAATCTTTTACTGCTGGTAATTTTCTATCATCTTGCACGTTTAGGTTTTTAATTTGTAAAACTACTTCTTTTGGATTAGCGGGACCTTTTTTGACATCTAGCACCACACTTCGACCAACCATCATGGTTGCTAAACCTTCTTGATCCGTATCTTTTGGTCTGGCAGTTCCAACAACTTTTCCATTTCGAAGCACAACAACACGATCAGCTATTGCTAATACTTCACGAAGTTTATGAGTAATAAAAATTACTCCTACTCCCTTTTCGGCAAATCCTTGCATAACCTTTAGTAACTCATCTGTTTCTTGAGGTGTTAAAACTGCGGTTGGCTCATCCATGATCAAAATATCTGCTTTGCGATAAAGCATCTTTAGAATTTCTACTCTTTGCTGCATTCCGACTGGTAAATCTTCAATTCTTGCTTTCGCATCAACTTCCAAACCATATTTAACAGATAACTCAGAAACTTCTTTTTCAGCCGCATCTAAATCAAATTTTATTCCCTTAGTCTTTTCTGCGCCCAACACAATATTTTCTGCCACAGTCATAACTGGAACTAATTGAAAATGTTGATGCACCATGCCAATTCCTTTAGCAATTGCTTCTGCTGGGGAATGAAATTCAACTTTTTTACCCTTAATGAATAATTCTCCACCATCAGAACCATAAAGACCATAAATCATTTTTACTAACGTGGATTTTCCTGCACCATTTTCACCTAGCAGCGCAAGTATTTCACCTTTTTCTAGAGTTAATGAGACATTGTCATTAGCTAAAACTCCTGGAAATTTCTTAGATAAATTTTTAGCTTCAATTAAATATTCAGTCACGACTTAGCCTTCCTTTGTATAAGGCTGGCCCGCTGCCGCAGGAGGTCTTACTCTTCCCACCGCAATTGATAACACAATTAAGGTCATGACGAATGGCAACAAGTTAACGAATTGTTGTGGAATATTTATAACTTCATCAGCTTGTAATTGACTAGCAATTGCTGTTGATAAACCAAAAAATAACGCTGCAGCAAGAGCACCCATTGGATTCCAGGCACCAAAGATCATGATTGCTAAAGCTAAAAATCCTCGTCCCGCGGTTAATCCTCGAGCAAATGTGCCTGCAGCTTCTAACGCTAAGAATGCGCCAGCACAACCTGCTAAAGCTCCAGCAAGAGTTACATTCATCATCCGAACTCTGGTGACATTAATACCTGCAGCATCTGCTGCACTTGGATATTCACCAACTGATCTACTTCTTAAACCCCAACGAGTTTTAAACAATGCATAATTAACAGCAACAACAATAAATAACGTGGAGAGTGCAAACAAACCATTTCTAAAAAATACTGGTCCAATCAGAGGAATATCACTTAACAAAGGAATAGACACAACTGGCATTAATTCCGGAAGAGTTTTTCCTTGCGCGTAGAAAAATGACGTCAAACCTGCTGCCACAATATTGATAACTACTCCAGCAATAATTTGATCCATCTCCCACTTAACCGCAGCCACAGCTAAGAATGCCCCCATCAAAACTCCGGTTAAAATGCCAATAATCATTCCTAAATAAATGCTTCCTGTGAATACTGAACCAAAGAAGCCTGCAAATGCAGACATCAACATTTGACCTTCTATGCCAATATTTACTACTCCGGATCTTTCTCCAATAATTCCCACCATCGCAGCCAAAACCAATGGAACTGCATAACCCCAACCAAAAACCAACACAGAAGTGGTTCTAATTTCATCCAGGAAATAGAAGACATAAGCAATTACAGTTACTAAACCAAGAGTTATTAATGACTTCTTGTTATCGCTTATAAAATCCAACATTTAGCTACCCCAACCACTTGTGACATTAGCAGTTTTTTGAGCTTTTCCTTTAAATAAGAATTTTGCTAAAATTGGCGCTGAAACTAACAATAAAGTGATTGCAAGCAAAACATCAACAATTTCTGGTTCAATTCCAGTATTAAATTGCAAAGATGCTCCACCAGCACGAAGTGTGCCTACCAGGATTGCTGCAGGAATTGTTGCTAGAGGATTTGATCTTGCTAGAAGTGCAATGGTTATGCCATCAAAACCTAAACCCGAATTAAAAGCAGGCTCAAATCTATATGTGATTCCTAAAGTTTCAATTGCGCCACCTAAACCTGCAAGTCCCCCACTTAAAAGCATTCCAGTCACAATCATTAACTTCATATTGATACCTGCGTAACTGGCAGCAAATTTATTCTTGCCAACTGTATTAAATCTAAAGCCAGCAGTAGTTCTATTAAGCATCCAAGAAACAAGTAAGCACACCAAAATTGCGAGAATAAAACCAAAAGGAATCACTCCAAAATTGGGAAGAATGGCAGATTCTGCAATTTTTTTAGTTCTTTGAAGTGACTGATCGGGTTCGCGAAAAGGATTACTTACTAAGTAATCAAGTATTCCAACCGCAATACTGTTGAGCATAATTGTCGAAATAACTTCATGTACTCCTCGATAAGCTTTTAAGAGTCCTGCAATAGCTGCCCAAAGAGCTCCAACTACAACACCGCAAACTAAAGAAACAATTACGTGTAAAATTGGGGGTAGATTTGTTATGTAAATTCCTGCAAGGGCCGATGCAAGGGCTGCAGAAATTAATTGTCCTTGTGCGCCAATATTAAATAACCCAATTCTTAAAGCAACAGTTACAGCAAGTCCTGCTAATACAAGAGGTGTAGTTTTTTGAAAAGTTCTTAACAATCCATCAGAATCAAACCAAGCTTCTGAAAATATTGCACGATACGCGACTAAAGGATTAACTCCCTGTAGCGAAATTAAAATGCCACCTAAAACGAAAGCCACGAAAATAGCTACTATAGGAACGACTATTGATTGGTTGCGAACGAAGAAACCTAAATCTTTTTCTTTTTTAGATTCTGTAATTGTCAATTGGTTTCTCCCTTCTCTACGTATGAAAGTGGGACGCAATAAAATTGCGTCCCACTAACATTCTGTCCTTAATTAACTGATTTGACTAGAGAGTCACGCCAGTCATTATTGAACCGTCTTTCAATCCAGCTACAATTTCTGCAACCTTTGCTTGGATATCAGCAGAAACTGCTGCAGCCAAATCATGGTAGTCAGCTAGACCGGTGGTTCCATTGAAGTTTCCACCCTTGATGCTTCCGTCAAATGCAGCTTTTACTAGATCTGATGTTCCTTCAACCAGACCTTTCATTGCTGATGTAACTAAGCATGGTTGTGCTTCTGGAACAGTTCCCCATTGATCAGTGTCAACACCGATACAGAAGATTGAAGTTCCGGCACCTTCAGCTTTTGCAATTTCAATTAATGCACCGTTACCAGTTCCGCCACCTGCACCGAAAATGATGTCTGCACCTTGTGAAAGTTGCTTCTTAGCTTCTGCTGCTCCCCATACAGGATCACCGAAACCGTTGTCGGCTGGTGGATGGTAAACAGTTGTAACTTTAACTGCTGCGTTTGCAGCAGTTGCGCCAGCTTCAAAACCCTTTGCGAATTTTTGTACTGGTGCGATTTCCAAACCTAGAACTTGTCCAAGTTTGTTGGTCTTTGTTAGCAATCCTGCTAAGTAACCTGCTGCGTAACCTGCTTGATCTTCAGGGAAAATCAAACCAGTTAAGTTAGCAACTTCTTCAGCTTGGAATTGATCCACACCGATGAACTTGGTGTTTGGATTTTCTTTTGCTGCTGCAACTGATGCTTCTGCCATCAAGAAACCAACTGTGACGATTACGTCATAGCTCTTGTCGGTGAATTGCTTCATGTTTGCTGCATAGTCTTTTGTATCGGTTGTTTCGATGTATTTAGCGAAACCGCCTACTTCTGCTGCTGCTGCTTGAGCACCTTCCCATGCGGATTGGTTGAATGACTTGTCATCAACCTTGCCGATGTCGGTTACTAAACCAACGCAGAAGCTTTCAGCTGCTGCACAGTTTGAATCATCTAATGCAGCTGCAGTTGTTTCTGCTGCTGTATCAGTTGTTCCACTGCTGCAAGCTGCTAGTACTAAAGCAAGAATTGAAATTCCTGCTAATGTGCGCATGCGCTTCATTAACTAGTGCTCCCTTTTTTTGTTCGCCCCATTTTTGGGAACGTTTGAGTACCAGTAGTTTTCACTGCTGATAAATAAGACACTACGGCAAAGACGAAGAGTTTTCCCTGTATATATAGGTGAATTCGATTACGTGATGAAAGCGTTATGTGACTTCTGTTACTAGTGTGAACTAGTGTTTTAAGAGATACGTTCGAGAATGATTTTTCGTTTTTCCTTTGGTTCGGCACCAATAGTAAAAGCATTTTTTAGAGCTTCCTTAGCCAATGGCAATCTTGAAGCGTCATCTATGTGAAGTTCCAAAACTGGTTGATCTTTTTCCACATAATCACCCTCTTTAGCCAAACAAATAATTCCAGCAGTTTTTGAAACAGCATCTTCTTTCTTTGCTCTGCCTGCACCTAATCTCCAAGCAGATAATCCAATTGCATAAGCATCTAAATCTGTGATGTAACCAGATTGAGTAGCTACAACATTTTCTTTTTTCTTTGCTACAGGAATTTCAATATCAGGATTTCCACCTTGGGCAATGATCATTTTCTTCCACACTTGCAAAGCTGTGCCATCTTTTAATCCTGTTGCTGGATCTTTATTAATTCCTGCTAATTGCAACATTTCTTTGGCTAATGCCAAAGTTATTTCAATAACATCTTGAGGACCTTTGCCATTTAGTACATCAATAGATTCACTTACCTCTAATGCGTTTCCAACAGCATTACCAAGAGGTGTATCCATTTGAGTAATAAGTGCAACAGTTTTAACTCCTGCTTTGTTACCAATTTCAACCATAGTCTCAGCCAATTGTTTTGCTCGTGAGAAATCTTTCATAAAGGCACCACGTCCTGCTTTAACATCCAAAACTAAAGATTGAGTACCTTCAGCAATTTTCTTACTCATAATGGAGGAGGCAATTAAGGAAATGCATTCAACTGTTCCGATTACATCTCTAAAGGAATACATTTTTCTATCTGCTGGTGCCAAACCTGCTCCAGCAGCAGTAATAAAAACGCCCACATCTTTGAGTTGTTGAATCATTTTCTCATTTGAAAGCGTGATGTTAAATCCAGAAACAGATTCCATCTTGTCTAAAGTTCCACCAAAAGTTCCAAGTCCTCTTCCAGACAATTGTGGAACAGCAGCTCCAAAAGATGCCACTAATGGACACAAAGGAAGAGATATTTTGTCTCCTACTCCACCAGTGGAATGTTTATCTACTGTTGGTTTTCCTACACTTGATAAATCTAAAATTTCACCACTTTTAATCATGGCATCTGTCCACACACTTAGTTCTTCTTTATTTAAACCTTGAAAGAAAACTGCCATAAGAAAAGAGCCAGCTTGTTCATCAGGAATTTCATTCTTTGTGAAAGCGTTGATGAACCAACGAATTTGTGCTTCAGTTAAAACACCACCGTCGCGTTTAGCGTAAATCAAATCTTGAAAGTTCATGCCACACTCCAACCACCATCAACGCTAACAGAAATTCCTGTTATGCCTGATGCTTCATCACTTAAAAGGAAGGAAACTGTCTTTGCTACCTCACTAGCAGTAACTGGTCTTTTAATAGGTGATCTTTCATTCCATTTCTTTACACCTTCGGGCCATGATTTATCTAAGCCATCTCGATTAACTAAACCTGGTGCAACTGCATTACATCTCACACCCATTGCTGCTAATTCAACAGCTGCCAATTCTGTGTATCTAGTTAACGCGGCTTTGCTTGATGCGTAAAGAGAATGATTTGGAAAGGGATGTTCTGCTTCCACTGAAGTGATATTGACGATGGCTGATCCTGGTTTAAAAATATTCAAACAAGCTTTAACAATGGCTTGGGGGGCTAATACGTTGGTAAACATTATCGAATTCATCACTTCTTCATCCATTGGATCTTCTGGGTCAAGAGTTTGATCGGCTGCGTTATTAATTAAGTAATCAATTGTCGAAACTTGCTTTAAGACTTCTGAGATCATTTTCTCTGCAACCTGATCAAGATTTCCAGTTGATAAATCACTTTGCACCAGAAATGCAGTGCCGTTTTGCTGCTTAATAAGAGAAACTACATCTTCGGCACCCTTTTTATTATTGTTGTAATGAAGCACAACTTGGGCACCATCATTTGCCATTTGTAAGGCAATTTCTTTTCCTAATCCAGAACTAGCCCCTGTAACTAATGCAACTTTGTTGCTAAATTTATTGGTCATTTGGCAGTATGAATTCTTGCTTCACTTATAACTTGATTCATATCAACTTTTGTAGAAATTCGATCAACAATTACCGGGTCTCCTGCAACTAACACGTGCACAACATCGCTTCGTCCTGCTGCATAAACCAGTAATCCGTGTGGATCTCCAACTGGGACAAGGTGAGGTTGATCAAGATCTAACACAATTAAATCTGCATCTTTGCCAACTTCAACTGTTCCGATTCGATCTTGCATTCCAATTGCAACTGCACCACCATAAGTTGCAGCTCTTACAACGTCAGCAACTGGAATTGCTGCAGCATTTTCAGTTATTAACCGAGCTAAGTTTGCAGCTGATCGCATGACATTCCACATGTCTAAATCATTACTTGATGAACAACCATCTGTTCCTAGTGAAACATTTATTCCTTTTTCTTTTGCTTTTACCCATTCAAAAGCACCACTGGCAAGTTTTAAATTTGATCCTGGGCAATGAGAAAGACTTACATTATTTTCTTTAATTATTTTTCGATCATCATCGGTTAGTTTCACGGCATGTGCAAAAACTGCGTTATCTAAAGCTTGGGCATCGTTTAATACTTTGGTGGGGGTTTTGCCATGGCGTTTAATCACATCTTCATTTTCTGCTTGATTCTCAGAAATATGGGTATTAAATATCGCTCCTATTTCTTTGGCAACTTTTGCAACTTCTGCTAAATGCTCTGGTGAAACTGTGTAAGTTGAATGTGGTTGAGCAACAAGAGGTGCATATGCTCCACCTATTTCTTTAATGACGTTGGGCCAATTTCTTAAGTGTTCAATTCTTTTATCCCATTCAAGTCCATCTGGACCTGCAAAATCAAAAAATACTGGACCAATTAAATGTCTTAAGCCAACTTCCACAGCACCTTTATGTGCCATATGAGGATGTAAATACATATCTAATGTGCAAGTTGTTCCACCAAGTAAAGCTTCTAACGCTCCAAGTTTGGCGCCGATATAGGTTCCTTTTTCGTCCATAATTCTTGCTTCTTCAGCCCAAACTTTTTCTAAGAAACCTTGCAGATCAACATCTTCGGCAACTCCTCTCAAAAGTGTCATAGGAGTGTGAGTGTGAGTATTAATTAGTCCTGGCATTACTAAATGATGTGAACAATCAATTACTTTGCTTGATTGCCATTGATTTTCTTGATCAATTGGCACTATGCCAAATATCTTCTCATCTTTTATAGCAATACTTACATTTCTTAAAACTGATGCTTTTGCATCAGCTACAACTACATATTGAGCATTATGAAGAATTAAATCAACTTGGGTAGCCATAGTTATTGAGCCAAAATCTTGGTGGCTTCATCAAGAACTTGCACAACTTGAGCAGCAGAGGTTTCAACAACTTTTTGTACGTCTTCCATTGTGATTTCTTCGGTGCTTAATCCTGCAGCAGGATTTGCCACTATACAAATTGCGGCATAACGCAAACCTTTTTCAACAGCCAAAACTACTTCACGAACTCCAGTCATTCCCACCATGGTCACACCCATTTGTTTAGCCATTTGAATTTCGGCTTTTGTTTCAAACCTTGGTCCTTCAAATCCACCATAGATTCCACTACTAGAAACTGAAATGTTTAAATTCTTACAACTTTTGATTAGTACATTTCTTAATTCTTGGTTATAAGGATTAGTCATATCAACATGATTTACTCCTTCATCGCCATCAAAGAAGGTAGAAATTCTGTTTTTTGTAAAATCAATGAAGTCATCAACAACTTGCAATCCACCTACGGGAACATTTTTATCAATACCACCACAAACATTTACTGCTAAAACATCTTTGACCCCTAAATCAACTAAGGCTTGAATATTTGCTCGGTAGTTAACTTTGTGAGGTGGAACAGAATGTTTGGTTCCATGTCTTGTTAAAAAATAAGTGGTGCGATCATGCCAAGTTCCTTTGGTAACTTGAGCTTGACCATATTTGGTTTCAATCACTTTTACTTCAGGATTTTTCAAAGCTGCAATTGAATAAAAACCAGTTCCGGCAATAATTCCTAAAGGCTCTTTCATTTACTTTAAATGGCTTCCATCAAAAGCATCTGGCAGCAATTCTTTTAATTTCTTTGGACCATCATTGTGATCAATTATTAATTCTGAGCCACCATGTTCTTGTAATAATTGTCGACATCTTCCGCAAGGTAACAAAATTCCAGGTTCAGGTCCTACACAAGAAAAAGCAACTAATCTTCCACCACCAGTTAAAGCAAGTTGTGAAACTAATCCACATTCTGCACAAAGGGTTAATCCATAAGATGCGTTTTCAACATTGCATCCAGAAACAATTCGACCATCGTCAACAAGAGCAGCTGCTCCTACTGGAAATTTAGAATAATTTGCATAAGCGTTCTTTTGAGCTTTTTTGGCCTCAGCGCGAAGCAATTCCCAATCAATATTTTTATCAACCATAGTGCTCCCAAGAATACGCCGAAGCAGGATTAAGTACATAACAAGTGTGTAAATTTGTGTTGCGCTGGTCTTAAAAGTTAAACACTCGTGAGGCTAACTTCCTTGTTTTGCGAACCCCTTCTCGATGTTTGAGACAACTAATTTACAAAGAGATATAGTGTAACTACGAGTCAAATCTTGGAGACAAATTGTTAAAGAAAACTTTTATAACTCTTTCAGTGATTGCAACTTTGGGATTAACTGCCTGCGGATCAACAAATACTTCCATGGGAATGTCTGACTCTTCAATTAGCTCGGTGCCAGCAACTGGCGACATGATGGTTGAAAATAAGGTTTCAATCGATCGATCAATTATAAAAACTTCTTCATTGACAATAAGGGTTAAAAACGTAGAAAAATCAATAACCCAAGCCCAAGATCTAGCGACTCAATTTGATGGTCGAGTTGATGACTCATCTCAATATAAAAATCCAGGTAGTGAAGATTCATTAAGTGCTAATTTAACAATAAGAGTTCCTTCTGCAAATCTTGAAAAAGCACTTGAGGCTTTCAAGGGCCTAGGAGATGTTGAATCTTCTTCTATTTCTGCAACAGATGTGACCATGCAAAAAGTTGATTTAGATGCTCGAATTGCAGCACTAAATACTTCAATTGAAAGATTTAAACAATTAATTTCTTCTGCTACAAATACCTCTGATTTGATAGCTGCAGAAACTGCACTTGCTGAAAGACAAGCAGAATTAGATAGCTTAACTGCTCAATTGAAATACCTTTCAGAACAAGTAGATATGTCTGTTATCTACTTAGCCCTTCTACCTAATGATTCTTTTAGTGCAATCAAACCAATTGGTTTCCTCGCCGGAATTGAAAAGGGATTTGTTGCCTTATTAAATGCAGCAGCCAATCTAACCTCAATTTTGGGATACTTCATACCTTGGATCATCACAATCTTGGTAGTAGTGGCAATTTTCAAACTAATTTCAAGAATTAGAAGAAATAGATAAATTACTTGGCATAATTGGTTAGACCATGCCAAGTGTTCTAGTTATAGGTGAAGCACTCGTTGACGTCGTGCATGGAGTAAACGGGGAAATCAAAAATATTCCTGGTGGATCTCCTGCAAACACAGCCGTAGCTCTTGCTCGGCTAGGTACTAAAACTTATATGAAAGCCAGAACTTCCAATGATCAATTTGGAACAGAGATTAGAAATTATCTAACTAGTCAAAATGTTAATTTAGATTATTCTTTAGTTGTAGATAGTCCCTCTTCTGTTATTAATGCGGTTATCCAAAAAGATGGATCAGCCAAATATGAAGCTAACCTAAAAGGTGCTGCAGATTACGGTTGGACATCTGAGGAACTAACTCAAGTAATTGATCCAGATATCCAAATAGTTCAATTGGGATCTTTAACTTCTTATGTAGAACCTGGTGCCACTAATGTTGAAAAGTGGTTTAGTCAATTGCGACAATCCAATAAATATTTATTAACTTTTGATCCAAATATTCGACATCCCTTAGATGGAGAAAGTGAAGTTGACGTCAGAAGCAGAGCTAAAAAATTGGCAAGTCTTTCCCATGTCGTTAAAGCAAGTGATGAGGATTTAAATTGGATTTTTTCAAATAATAATCCTCATGATTCTGCAATAAAAATAATTGAAAGTGGAGCATCTTTGGTGATTGTTACTTTAGGAAAAAAGGGTTCTTTTGCTGTAAATAAGAAACTTGAAATTGTTGAAGTTACGGCAAACGAAATTGCGGTAATCGACACCATTGGAGCCGGAGACACTTTTGCAGCAGCTTTAATTACTCAGTTCCTTGAGAATTCTTGGATCAATAAAAATGCTTTGGAGAATTTAAGTAGTGATGATTTAACTGAAATTCTGACCAACTGCTCTGCGGCATCAGCCATAACCTGCTCAAGACAAGGTGCTAATCCCCCACATCGTCATGAAGTGTCTTGGTAACATCAGTAATGAATCTAGGGAGATAACTTGACAACACTTAGCGCTTCACCATTTATCGTTGATTCAATTTGGCAAAGAACTCGCACCTCAGCTTTGGTGCAAATCACAAGTTTAACTGCCCTCACAGTTTTAAGTGCACAAATAGTTATTCCTCTACCTTTCACTCCAATTCCATTAACCATGCAAACATTTGCAATTCTTTTTGGAGCAGCAGTTATCGGGCCTGTTAGATCTTTAATTGCACAATTTGCTTACCTGTTATTAGCCGCAGTAGGTTTTCCTGTTTTAGCGGGCAATAAAGCAGGAATCGAAGCAATACTTGGAGCAACTGCAGGATATTTATTTGCATTCTTGGTGGCAAGTTATGTAGTAGGTCTTCTTGCAAAAAAAATCACCACAAAAAGATTCCAAGGCGTTTTAGTTGGTTACCTTGTAGGAAGTTTAATTATTTATTTAATGGGGGCAACCTGGTTAGCTTTTTACACCGGTAAAGGTTTTTATTATGCATTACTAAACGGAGTAGTTCCTTTCTTGATCGGTGATGCGATAAAAGCAGCTTTGGCTGCATCTTTGCTTCCCGTTTCATGGCGCTTAATTAAAAAGTAATTAATGGATTTATTCATTGCTCTACTTGCAGGTATGGCAAGTGGGTTTCTAAACGTTGTGGCGGGTGGAGGAACTTTAATTGTTTTTCCCACTCTTGTGGCTTTAGGTCTTTCCCCGCTTGTAGCAAATGTAACTGCGGCTGTTGGAGTTTTTCCGGGATCTCTTGCTGGAAGTTGGACATATAGAAAAATACTAAAAGAGCAGAAAAAGCTTGCTTGGTTATCTGTCATTTTGATGCCTTTGTTTTCAATCATTGGCGCTTCACTGCTGCTCTATTTACCTGAGCGAAACTTTGAATTGATTGTTCCATTTTTAATAGGTGCTGCTGGAATATTGATTGCTGTTCAGCCATTGGTTTATCGACTTTTTCCTAAACAAAGTCATAAATTGAACTTCAAACTAATAATCCCAGGATTTATTATTGCGGGAATTTATGTTGGCTATTTCGGAGCAGGAACTGGCGTTGTACTTTTGGCAATATTTGGCTTGGCTGGTCTTGCCAACATTCAGCAAGCAAATGGTTTAAAGAATCTTGGTTCAGGAACTGGAAATGCGATCGCAGCTTTGATATTTGTTTTTTCCGGATTAGTTGTCTGGCAAACAGCAATTTCAGTTGCAATTGGATCAATTATTGGTGGCCTTTTAGGTGGACGCTTAGCTCAAAAACTTGATGCATCATATTTTAGAATTATTATCTTATTTGTGGCCATTGTGGCCTCAATTTATTTATTTATTAAAAACTTTTAATATTTCTTGCTACTCTCCAACCCATTTGCTCGTTTAAAATCATGGCATCAATTCTTAAATACCAAATCTGTTTAAAAGCCTTTATGCCATATTTGGCTCCGTGCTCAAATCCTGCAATCATCCCCATTAAATCTGGTCTCTTCGATTGATTTATTTTTTCACACATCTCACTTAATCCTTTGACTTTATTTTCTTTAGTCAAAGATTCAGTGTTACTAAATAGTGAGGAAAATAGATCAATATCTAATCCAATCTCAGTTGTACCTAAAGCTTTATTTAATTCAAGGGATACTTCTTGAACAGTCTTTAGATTGGCACACAAAAGTAAGGCAATTAACATAGGATTTATTTGATCAGAAATATTGGTTTTACTTGTTTTAATTCCTGGTCTTTTAAATCTCCATAAAGGGTAATTCTTCATAAAGTCTGTGCACACACTATTTCGATCAGCTAACTGATTAATTCCGTGAAAAAGATTTGGGTGATTAACAACTGTTTCCCATTCCTTAATGCATTTAATTAAGCATTCAGCTATTTCTATTACTGACAGTCTTTGTGATTTTTGAGTGCAATTTATTAAGGCATCAAGAGAAAATAGAGTTAGTTGAAAATTATGTGAGACTAAAGATTCATAAGGGGGTGAAGATATTCCCCAATCACCAAATTGTTCTTTGACTTCTTCTTGATTTAGACCAGTGATGGCATTTCCCATCACATCACCAATAGCAGCACCTAGCAAAGCTCCCATTATTCGATCTTGTCTGGTGTTTGGAATTGGTTTAGATCTCAATATTGTTCTAGCGATAGGACGAGTGTCAGTGATAATCATATGCACCACCTTTGGTTGCATAAATTATAATTTCTTATTTCAAAATAATTAAAGTTTTAACTATGTTTTTCGTACCAGATTTGGGACGAAATTTGTTACTCTTTTTAAACGAGGGAAAGAATTCCTGCTGAAAAGAAAGCCATTCCAATACCAACAAATTGAATACCAGTGAGCTTTTCTTTCAAAAATGCGGTGGCTAAAATTACTGTTGCTGCAGGATAAAGAGAAGCAATCACAGCAGCAATAGACAGGTATCCATCAAAAGTAGCTAATACAAATACGGCATTTGCGGTGGCATCGAGTGCTCCAGAAATAATAACTAAAGCAAAAAGTTTTGAATCATAACCAGCATTAAACTTTTCGGATTTCCTGGAGATGAAATATCCCAACACTAAAATCGAAGACATCAATCTGGCAAAGACCAGTGGCCACATTCCATTATTAGTTGAGGCTAGGCCAACCAAACTTAGAAATGTTCCAATCAAAAGTCCTGATGCAATAGCAAGGGCTAAACCTTTTCCACTAATTACTAATCTTCCTCCCGTTGGAGAGGTTTCCATGCTTACCAAAATCACTGAAAGAATAGCGATCCCAATTCCAAACCAAGCAATCCAATTTAACTTTTCTCCAACTAGTAAGCCCATTGCAATAGGAACAAAGGTAGAAGTCGCTGCAGTAACCGGACTCATAACTCCCATTGGCCCAATTGCTAAAGCTAAATACAAACTTCCCATTGCCAAAATTCCAACTACACCTGCAATCGATCCTATAAATAATCCATTAAGGGTAATTTCTCCTGGAAGCATGAATGCATAGATAAGCAAGAAAAGTAATCCAACTGGATAAGACAGAACTAGAACTTTATTTGCAGGTATCTTTTTAGAAACAAATCCGCCAAAAAAATCTGCGGTGCCCCACATCAAACTAGATATGAGTGCTAAAAATGCGGCCATGGGCCTAACTTATCTCATGGTCTGGCAAAATACGGATATGGCTCTTAACTTAAAAGACACTTTTCAAAGTGAATATACGATCATTGAATTAGTCGATGCACTTAAAAATATAGAGTTCCACAAAAAACGAGCCGAATCAAAAAGTTTAAAGAAAATTGAGTTTAAAACATCAGAAACAAATGAACTTGAAATATCAAGACAGATTGATTTTGACATTCCAGCAGCTGCACAAAAAATAGTAAGTAACCCAATTTCTTTGAATGAAAATTGGAATTTTGGTTCGCAAGACTTAATCAAAATACAGCTTTCGATTCCAAATATTCAAACCACAATATCTGCTCAGATGTATTTTGATATCGAAAAATCAGGATCTTTAATTCGAGTTGAATCACTTGTTCAATCTAAGATTTTCTTGATGAGCTCATTTGCGGAAGAGTTTGTGTCTAAGTATTGGAAGAAAGCCTTACTTGAAGACTTTGAAATACTAAATCAGTGGCTAAAATCTATTCAAATTTCTGATTAAAAATTATCTCTAATTCTTGTCTCGTTGATTCATAATCAACGTGCAATACGCCAATCATTCCTAAATCTGCAGCAGCCTTAATGTTATGAGCTAAGTCATCAACAAAAACGGATTCTTCTGGTTTAACTTTTAATAGATCCAATGTGTGATGATAAATCTCTGCATCGGGCTTTCGCATCCCAACTTCACCTGAAATTACAACCTCATCAAACATGTCATCCCATCCGTGTCGAGGATAAGTATTTCCCCAAGAGTTAGATAAGAGTGCTGTTTTTATACCTTTCTTACGTGCTCTATGCACTAATCCATTCATATCGGGTGCATGTTCAAAGAATTGAAACATTCTGTCTAATAAACCTTCAGATTTTACTTTTATATTTCCTAGAGTTAATAAAGCGTGAGCAAGTTCAACTTCGAAGTCAGGAACAGACATCTCCCCTGTTTCCAGGGCGTGAACCGGATTAATTCTTAATTCTTTTTCTAATTCTGGGCCTAACCATTGATTGAATACTTTGTAGTAAACCTCTAAGTCAATATTTTCTTTTCCAGTCCAATTGGTGAGCATGTGATCTAATCCATTAGTGAGAACCCCGCCCCAATCAACTATTAAAGCTATGGGATTTTTCTCAGTAGCGGGCATGAAATTAGTTTAGTACCTAGCTAACTCTCCTTAAGAAACGTTTGGATTTTGGCGGTTTTGAAACTTCATTTCTTACCAGATTAGAGATTTTGTTAAAGATTCCAACTATTTCCCCATCTCCCAAATTCAATACAGATTCAGCCTTCAACCAACTTCCTGCAAATAATTCTGGACGGTCAGGAATTCTCTGAATTTGCTCTGGGTTTGTCCATCTGCCTAATATTGCTTCCACAGTTGACTCATACTTTGTCCCTAGATTGAAACTATTAACTTTATTCAGAACTATCAATGGTTCTCGTTTATAAATTTCGCTAAGTGCTTCAAGAGATTCACTAGATCTTATTAGGCCCAATGGGTTGGCGTTCAACACAAATATCAATTGTGACGATAATTCTAGAACTTTTGGAATGTGATCAAAGCGTCTAAAGATATCAAGATTGTTTAAATTTGGATCTAAAGTCTCAGGTAAAACAGCACTTAGGTCACAAACAATATTGGGATAAATTTGAGAAGCTTGTTTAAGTACCTGTATTAATCCTTCGGTCCTTAACTCAGGCCACCTTTTAGGATTTGTTATTCCAGTTAATACATGCAGCCCAGAATTGACTTCGATTACATTCTTTTCAAAAGATTGAATATTAAGTTTTCCCTTTAGAGCATCATGAATTACTGAAGAAATTCCCGGTACTTCGCTAACAATTCCTAGGGATGCGGCAATGCTTGGTGCAACTACATCTAAATCAATTAACAATGTTGGAGAATTTTTATTAGCCAAACTAAAAGCAAGGTTGATTGCTGTTGTAGTTCTGCCAGGAGATCCGCTTATTCCCCAAACATTTATTAACCCTGGAATCTGTGTTAATTCTTCTAGTCCTGAGCTGAATTTATCTATTTCGGTGATGTTTGATAATTGTGAAACTAGGGGCTTTAAGGACTTATTGTTATCAGAAGCGTTGATTGCAAAATTAGTCGAAACTCCAATGTTTTTAAGTTTCTCCGCGCTATCCAAATCATCTTGTAGATAAATACCATAAATATCGCAACCTAATTTCTTCGCGTTGACAATAGTTTCAATATTTAAGTTTGGAAAATCTACACTCACAACTACTTTATTTGCTAAACCTAAATGAATTGCAGACATCAGATCAACTGAATCAACACATCTTCTTTTAATCTTTAATTGATTTTGTTCATTGATATTTGACATCACTTCTAGTTGCCAGGTTTCATTTGTGAGAGCCAGTAAAATATTAATTTTCACGTTGTACCAAATCGATTCCATCTGTCCTCGCTGAAGTAACTAGCTGCAGCACGTTTGCTTCAGGTACAGCAACCACCACAGTTGTGACTCCTCCAAAGTTTGAGTTAATTTCATCTACCCACACAACCGATGTTTTTGGAATAATTAACGTTGAACTCATTTTTATTGGATCACTAAACCAGATATCGACCCAATCATTAGTTTTTAAAGATGGTGGTAAATGACCATTCGAGATACTAAGAGCTACATTTCTTAGATTTGACTTAGTTCCTATATTTTCAGGTCTTAATAGATGTCCAGGTGCCAATGGCTCCAAAGCAGATTTGCCAATTACTTCACTTTCTTTATTTAAGTAATTACTAGCAACTTGCCCTAAATCAACTCTGATTAATTCAACATTTTGCTCATCAATAACTTGTCCAGCTGCAATTGAGGTTGAACTGACCCATACTTCTTGCCTTTTGCCTGCTTGCTCTGCATTGAAATAAAGTGCCAAACTGGCAATTAAAGATGTGGCCAAACCCGCAATCATATAAATTTTTTGAGAATTCTTTAGTTTCAACTGACTAGATTTTTGTATTCCATTTTTCTTTAACTTAATCATTGATATCTCTATCTTTACTAATATATGCGATATTTTGATTAAAGAATGAGATTACTGAGTTATTGCAACTGAGATCAAAATGATCTAAGTACACTCCAAGTATTTTTCCTGAAATTACTTTTTTACTTTCTAGATGTACCGCAATCTGATTCTGCTCCATTTGATTAGACCTTAATAGGGATTGAAAATTCCACTTGCTTTGAAGAATTGTGGGCGGAATAGATTTATTACCTAGATCTTTAATTGCTTGAATTGACCAATTGGGAATTGCTAGTTCTTTCTCGCCAATTTCCAAACAAATATGATCTGCTGCAATTTCTAATAGAATTCCTGTGAAGTTGTCTCGAGATTTAACTTCTATTGTTATCTCACTGTTTACTTTTGTTCGTAATCGATCGAATAAAGTTTGCTGAAAGTGCTCGGTTCTAATTTGGGACTGAAGTGAAAAGCTATCTTTTTGCATCAGAAAACTGCTTGCCTGAAGTTCAAGATTTCGCTCTAGTTCAAAAAGATAATTATCATTCACCAAAGCATTGTTAAATACTTATTCTTTCGCTTCAATCTAAATGGGGCAAATATGTCCTAGTAAACCGAAAGGATTACTTAGTTTGACCAATATTGATTTTTGTTTCATCTTTATCACTCAATTTTCAAAATAATCATGGGGAGCTTAATTGAAGATAATAAAGAGTGAAAAACAAACAATAGGTCAAGTTCTTTTGCACTTAAGCCCAGTTGCTATCAAGGGAAGCAAATGGATTCAAACAGAAATTGATTTACAAATGACAATTTCTCCCAATAGGCCAAACTACTCATTCAAAACTGTAAATGGATTACCAGAACCAGAAGCTTGGACTAAACAATTAGCTACTGGAATTGCTGAAGTCTTGGTTGGTGAAAGACCAGTATTTCAATTAATGCGCTGGGTCTCTTTTGATGTTTACCGCGAAATTGACAGACAAATTCAACCTAAAAATGAATTGCATGCAAAACGATCAAGACCATTTGTAAGAAGTTTAAGAATTGAGACACCAAGTGAAAAAGTGGTAGAGGCAACAGCTGTAATCCAAAAAGGTATTCGAGGACGAGGAATGGGTTTAAGACTAGAAGCAGAAAACGATCGCTGGCGTTGTACCCAACTTTTAGTTGCTTAGTTACTTGCTCCGTGGCAACGTTTATATTTCTTTCCTGAACCACAAGGACACAGTTCGTTTCTACCAACTTCTGCAACCCCACTTGCTTTAACTACTTGGGATGCTGGAGCAACTTCGCCATCAATGGAAGGTGCGCTATAGGAAAGATTTTGTTGTTTCTCAACTTTCGTGAATCCCTTTGCTTCAACTGATTCTTGATTTTCCTGAACTTGAACTTGGGCATTAAAAGTGAATCCGACTACTTGTTCTTTAATTGCTTCCATCATGACAACAAATAAGTCGTATCCTTCTTTTTGGTACTCAACTAAAGGATCTCTTTGTCCCATAGCGCGAAGTCCGATACCTTCTTGTAAGTAATCCATTTCATATAAATGTTCGCGCCATTTTCTATCAAGCACACTAAGTACTACTTGGCGTTCTAATTCACGCATCACTTTTGGAGTCAAGAGTGCTTCTCGTGTTCTATAAGCTTGAGCCGCATCTTTTCTAAAAGCATCTAACAAAACTTCTTGATCAATAGAACCACCATTTTGTTGTTTCAAAGTGTCTAGAGAAATAGCTATTGGATACAGATTCTTAAGGGCCAGTGTTAACTGGTCTAGATCCCATTGCTCTGGGTAACCTTCACTAGTTGCAGCTAGAACGTAGGCTTGAATGGTTTCGTCAATGAATTCAAGTATTTGTTCCGATAAGTCTTGGCCTTCTAAAACTCTTGATCGTTCGGCATAAATTACTTGACGTTGTCTGTTTAAAACTTCATCATATTTAAGAACGTTTTTTCTAATTTCAAAGTTTTGTTGTTCAACTTGTGTTTGAGCATTTCTAATGGCTGTTGTAACCATTTTTGCTTCAATAGGAACATCGTCTGGAACATTAAATCTTCTTAAGAATGCATCAACTAATTCGCCCTTAAATCTTCGCATCAGTTCGTCTTGTAAAGATAGGTAAAATCTTGATTCGCCAGGATCTCCTTGACGACCAGATCTTCCTCTTAACTGATTATCAATTCGTCTTGATTCATGTCTTTCTGTTCCTAATACATAAAGTCCACCTAAGGCAGATACTTCGTTATGTTCTGCTTCAACTCTTTGCGCAGCTAGTTTTACTTCTTCAATGTATGCGTGGTTATAAGCATCTAAATCAACATCAGGGTCTAAACCTTTTTGCATTAAGGCAGCATTTGCCAGGAATTCAGGATTTCCACCCAGCATGATGTCTGTTCCTCGACCTGCCATATTTGTGGCAACTGTTACTGAACCTTTGCGACCAGCTTGCGCAACAATTGCAGCTTCGCGTTCGTGATTCTTAGCATTCAATACTTCGTGTGGAATGCCACGTTTTTTTAGTAAACCGCTTAAATATTCTGATCTTTCAACAGAAGTTGTTCCCACTAAAACTGGTTGACCTTTTTCATGTCGAGCAAACAAATCTTCCACAACTGCAATAAATTTTGCTTCTTCGGTTCTATAAATTAAATCTGATTGATCTTTTCTAATCATTGATTTATTAGTTGGAATTTGGACAACCCCAAGTTTGTAAATCTTGTCAAATTCTGCAGCCTCTGTCATCGCTGTTCCAGTCATACCGGAAAGCTTTGAATACATTCTGAAATAATTTTGTAGAGTAATTGTTGCTAAAGTTTGATTTTCTTGTTTGATTTCAACATTTTCTTTTGCCTCAATAGCTTGATGCATTCCTTCGTTATATCTACGTCCTTGAAGCATTCTTCCTGTGTGTTCATCAACGATTAATACTTCGCCATTCATCACTACATAGTCTTTATCGCGTTTGAATAATTCTTTTGCTTTTAATGCATTGTTTAGATAACCGATTAAAGGAGTATTTACAGATTCATAAAGGTTGTCTATTTTAAGTGATTTCTCAACTGTGGCAATACCTTCTTCTAAAACACCTACAGTTCTTTTTCGAATATCTACTTCATAATCTTTACCAGGCTGCATTGTGCTAACAATTCGAGCAAAATCTTTATAGTAAGCATTTGTGCCATCAACTGGTCCGCTGATAATTAATGGAGTTCTTGCTTCGTCAATCAAAATAGAGTCGACTTCGTCAACAACGGCGAAGTTGTAGCCACGTTGAACGCGATCTGCTGGAGACCAGGCCATGTTGTCTCTTAAATAATCAAAACCAAATTCATTATTTGTTCCATAAGTGATGTCACATAGATATGCACCTCTTCTATCTGCACTTTCCATATTGGGGCTAATTGTGCCAACGGTTAATCCTAAGAAGCGATGAATTCTTCCCATCCATTCAGCATCTCGATGAGCAAGATAATCATTAACGGTTACAACATGTACACCTTTGCCACTTAAAGCATTTAAATATGCTGGCAATGTTGATACAAGAGTTTTTCCTTCACCGGTTCTCATTTCAGAAATATTTCCAAGATGAAGAGCTGCTCCACCCATTAATTGCACGTCGTAATGTCTTTGCCCAAGAGTTCGTAAGGATGCTTCTCTTACTGTGGCAAAAGCTTCTGGCAATAAGTCATCTAGTGATTCACCATTTTGAACACGTTGTTTGTAAGAACTTGTTAAGGATTTAAGTTGTTCATCACTTAGTTTTTTGATATCTGATTCAAGGGCATTTACTTGTTTGGCAAGACTTTCTAATTTGCGCAGGATTCGACCCTCTCCTGCACGCAATATCTTGTCCAGCACTAAAACCACGATTATTTTCCTTTAATTAGCAGTGTCTGAAGTAAGCCAAGTCCTATGTTACGCAATTGCACTTTATCCAAATCTAAAGACCTATATTCCCTTTAATTTGCTCACATCAGACGCAGACAAAACAGAATCATCCCGATGTCTATGGAATCGTCGTCGATCTGCGGTTTTTCGCAGTTGTTCCACCAATCTCTTCATTGCATGGTCCAAACAAGAATTCATATCAGATCCTTCTGATTGTGATCGAAGGTTAGTACCAGCACCTTTAGCTGTTAAATCTATTTGAAATTCAACTTTCTTTTGTCTCTTGTTTTCTCGATGAGTAACTTCAACATCTAATAGGGCAATATTGATTCCAAATTTTTCTAATTTGGCACTTTGTTTAATGACATATTCTTTGAAATCATCTTTTATATCTGCGTGTCTTCCGTGAATCACAATTTCCACAACACACCTCAATCTGATTACTTTAGTCTAATGCATTTGGCTTATCGACCTGTTTACTGAGCAGTTATAGGCAGATTAGTGATTCGAGGCTAAAATAACGCAAGCTTTGATTTTAATCTTTTTTGCTCTTAAAGCAAAAATACTCTGAGTAATTGAAGTGCCTGTAGTGATTAAATCATCAACAATAATTACTGGTTTTATTTCTGCAAAGTTAGCTTTAAAGGCACTTTCTGTGTTCAATTTTCGCTGTTGAAAGTTTAAACTTGCTTGATCTTGTCTTTCTCTACAATTGATGAGCAATCGTTTTTCGTAAATAAATCTCTTGCCAGCTAACAAGCAAGCTGTCTCAGTCATCAAACTAATTGGATCAAATCCTCTTTTTTGAAGAGCTTTGTTTGTACTCGGAACATTGACTACTTTTACTTGCTGATGTTTAGAAAAGAACCTTAGTCCAACTGAAATAACTTTTGAAAAAGGTTGTACAAGATTTGACACTCCCTCATCTTTATATGAAGTTATTAATTCCGAAAAGGTCTTATCCTTTGTTGTCATTGTCAAAATTGGAACACATTGAATGTATTGTATTTTTGCTAGGTCTAAATTCGAAATTAAACATTCATGGCAAATTATCTCTTCGACTTTTCCACAGAAATAGCAGTAATTCTGTGATAAAAGACCGGTTAGATCACTTATGAAAGAGTTGAGTTGCATTAATGAATCTTGAATTAATTAAAGATATTTATAAATCAGCAGTTATAGAATTGTGGAAAAATACGCCTTGTGGATAATTATCCTGGGTAAGCCGCGTTTACCAAATTTCCTCTACTAATCCATTCGCCGCTAATTCTTTCCAGAATAGATCCGTCTTCTAGAGTCAAATACGTTGGTTTCTTAATAACACTTGCAAGATTTCGTGAACCAATTTGAGAATAAAGTGATTTAGAAAATCCCGTGAAGGAATCGATTGAGTAGATATTTGCTGGTTCCGAGAAATTGTCTAGGTATAAGACAATTTCGGAATCCTGCCATGTTGCTTGCGCAACTGAATATCCATCTCTAATTAATTTTCTGACATTAATAATTTTTATACTCTGATCGTCTCTAACAATCGTGCCTATTCGTAATTCAGTTCCATAAACAGTGTTAGTAATAAGCAAAGCTCTAACTCCATCGGGTGAAGGAATAACATCAATTACATTTTGTTTATCAATACCATCAATAGATACATTAATCACCCGATTTTTTTGAATGACAGAAATTTGGTTTACCCCTGTGACCCAAATGGCGTCAAAAATATCTGAATGAGGAATTCTAAATCCTTGACCTTCAACTATTACACGTCTGGGGGTTTCAGCAGAACTATTTTGCACCACAAGTTTAGTTCTATCTTCTGTTACAGCGGCTAAAATATTTTCATCTCTATTTGCAGTTGCTGCAAACCATCTACCTGAATTGAAATAATCATCAGAAATTGCTGAAACCAATTCGGTACTGATTCTGAAAATCTTTCCATCTTGAATTGCTAAAGCATCAGCTTCACGATTGGAGTCAGGTGAGAACTTTTCCCAAAGTGTCATGCTTTGTCTAATTGGAGTATTTGGAACAATTAACGATTGACTACCAACATTTATTCTCACTGTTCTGATTTCAGGGATCCTTGAAAGTGTTTTAACAATTTGAGCAGATAAAACTTCTCTCAAGAATGGCTCGGCATTTAATACTGATTCATTCAAGGAAACGGTGGCTAAGCCGTTATTTATTGGAACCGAATTTATTGCCAAAGTAGTCCCAACTGGGAATGCTGATCTAACTGCTCCAGTTAGATTTTCGCCAGGTCCTGCCAGAAGTAATTGCATGAGCCTGGTTGCATTTCCTGTTGTTGATCTAGGTAAAACCACTATGTCTGGAGTGAGAGTTTTAAGTGATGAATCAGGAAACCAAAGTGGAAATGTCGTGAAACTTCTATTTAAATCTGCGCGAGAAATCAATAGACCTTTGATATCTAAATTGATTCTCCACTCATTATCTACTTTCTTTAACCTAAATTCTTGGACTAATTGAGAATCTGGTTCGCTCAATGTAATTCTTGATCGATCATCAATAACAGAATTGAGTGGAGCCGTAAAAACTGCGGAATTACTTTGAGTTAAGTTAAGTCGACCTTGTCCTTCATAAACTTGAATCTGTTGTGTTGGTTGCCAAGTATCTTGTAACTCTGGAATGAGATATTCCCTAGCAATTTTAAAATCATTTTCACTTGATGCTGATGCGTTTAGAAAACCTGAAACTATTTCCTCGGGGGTCATTCCTTCTTGTGGCAAACTTGCAATTACACGAACAATTGAACCTTCTGGAACTGAACCTAATATTGAGCCTTCTTGAATTGAACTATTTTTAGGAATATTTCCACAAGCAACTAAAGCTAAAGAAATTAAAACGATGAAATACTTTTTCATTGTTTAGCAATCTTTGTATCAGGATCAAGCATTTCTTGAAGAGCAGACATATCTAATTCATATTTTTCTTCGCTACCTATTCCTAGTGGCAATGAAGAGCTACTGATTGCTTTATGTGCAATTCTGGGCAAAGTCAATCGAAACATTGTTCCTTTACCAGGAGAGCCCCAAACATCAATCCAACCTGAATGCAATCTTGCATCTTCTAAAGCAATCGCTAAACCTAAACCTGTTCCACCTGTTGTTCTGGCGCGCGCAGGATCTGCTCTCCAGAATCTATTAAATACAAGAGAGGACTCTCCTGGTTCTAAACCTGGACCTTTATCCTTAACAACTACCGCAATGGTGTCTTCGTCACTTCCAATTTCAACTTCAATCGGTTTTCCTTCGCCATATTCTGATGCATTAGAAATGAGATTTCTTAACACTCTTTCAATTCTTCTTTGATCTAATTCAATCTCTGGAGCACTTCCCGTGATAACAACAGGAGTTTCTTGTTTAGCTAACAAATTTGAAAGAGAGTCAGCAGTCTTTTCGATAACATCTTTTATGTTGACCATATTTAGACTTAAATCTGCAGCTCCTGCATCAAATCTACTTATTTCTAATAATTGTGAAAGCAAAATTTCGAATCTCTCAATTTGAGTGCTTAATAACTCTGCAGCTCTAGCGGTTTCTCCCGTGTATTGATCCCGTGATTCGTATAGAACATCTGCAGCCATTCGCACTGTTGTTAATGGAGTTCTAAGTTCGTGGGAAACATCCGAAACGAATCTTTTTTGCATTCGAGACATTTGCTCTAATTGACCGATTTGGTGCTGAATAGATGCAGCCATTGAGTTGAAGGAACCCGCTAATTTAGCTAAATCATCTTCTCCACTAACTGGCACTCGTTCATTTAGTAAACCCATACGTAATCGCTCTGCTGCGTCAGCAGTTTTACGCACCGGCGACAACACAGATCTAGTCAAATACCAAACCAATATTAGAAGTCCAAAAATTAAGAATATTCCTGTTGCTAATACTGCAGAGCGAATAATTCCGATGGTTTCTTCTTCTTTATCAAGTGGAAAGAGTAAGAACAAGGAATAGTTTTCTACGTTGTTAATTTTGATTGGTGCTGCTACAACAAGTCCTGGAATTTTTCGACCATCTAAGTAATTAATCTCGGTGTAAGCCCAAAGTAATTTTTCAGTCTTTTCAACTCGACTTCTTAAATCTTCACTTACACTATTTTCAGCTACTAGATTTGTTCCCCGCTCAGGCAAACCTTGTTTAGAAATGTCAGAAGATGCTAAAAATAAAACATCATAAAGTCCAGATTGACCTGCTCTAACCGCTAAAGCTGTAACAGCTGTGTCGACAACCGTTGAAATATTTGGCGCACCAGCTCCGGTGTCAGTTGCTGTTACGACTTTTTGAGCTTCATTTATTGCCGATGAGGCTTCTGTAATTGAAGATGATTCTTTAGAAGTAAGAATTCCTGATGAAACTCGATTGATAAGGATAAGTCCAATAACTGTTACCAAAATGGTAGAAACGATGAAAGTTGTAGCAATAATTCTTAAACTTAAAGACTTATTCCACGCTTGTTTAAATTGATAAAAATACTTCACGGACCAGCCTTGTAGCCAACGCCTCTTACTGTCATGACGATTTCTGGATTCTCAGGATCATGTTCAACTTTAGCTCTAAGTCTTTGCACATGCACGTTAACTAATCTTGTATCTGCCGGATTTCGGTAATGCCAAACATCTGTCAAAAGTTGTTCGCGGGTATAAACTTGCCAAGGTTTTCTTGCCAAAGCAAGAAGTAAATCAAATTCTAATGGAGTTAAGGAAATATCTTTACCATTTCTTTTTACACTATGGCCTACAACGTCAATTGTTAAATCAGCTAAGGTTAGTAACTCTGCTTTGACATCTTCTTTTCGCAATCTTGCTTTAATTCTTGCCACAAGTTCTTTAGGTTTAAATGGTTTTACTATGTAATCATCTGCGCCAGATTCCAAACCTTTTACAACATCCAAGGTGTCACCTCGAGCGGTCAACATAACTATTGGCACACCTGATTCAGATCTAATTCTTTTACAAACTTCTATTCCATCAATTCCCGGCAACATCAAATCAAGTAACACAAGATCGGGTTTGGTTTCCTTAAATATCCCTTGGGCTTTGGAACCATCGTCACAAAACAAGGCTTCATAGCCTTCTGCCCTTAACACAATTCCCAACATTTCAGAAAGAGCTTGGTCATCATCGACTACTAATACGCGAGCCATGATGCAATGTTGTCACCCCATCTGTGACAAAATCAAAGTGGAGGTAGATATGACTCAAGGTCCTGGCCCAAATTTGATTCCTTTAACGAAATTAACCCTCAGTGAAATTTTGAGTGGATCTTTGAACTCCCTAAGACGAATGCCTAAAACACTTTTAGGAATTGGATTATTCTCCGGATTCATTATTGGTTTGAGCAATATCATTGCCACCGCTTTAGTTGTGCAAAGTGGTGAATCATTAAAAATGCCAGAATTACCAAATCCATCTGAAGTTATTACCCAACAACAAATTCAAGAACTAGTTTCAGCACTTGCGCCAACACTTAGAGTTGGAGTTATAACTGCAGTTGTTTTATTCATTGTGCAAGCTGTAACTGCAGGAATGTTTACTCATGTTGTTGGAAATGCCATCATTGGTAAGAAAATTAACGTGACAGAATCTTGGCAAAAAACAAGACCACAATTGCTGCGAGTTATTGGACTTTCAATTATTTCTTTCCTGTTGCCAACATCTGCCATTTTTATAGGGCTATTTATTGGTGTGGCACTTGCAGGCATTAACTCAATACTTGTTTTTGTTGGCTTAGGAATTGGACTTTCTGCTGCCATTTATTGCTGGATTGGGTTATACGTAAGTATTCCAACTTTGGTTTTGGAAGATTCTAAATTTCTGGTTGCTTTTA
This sequence comes from Actinomycetota bacterium, assembly GCA_026393095.1. Taxonomy (GTDB): domain Bacteria; phylum Actinomycetota; class Actinomycetes; order S36-B12; family UBA5976; genus ATZT02. Next base: position 29,889 of record JAPLAV010000019.1, read on the forward strand.
AGCGTTCTTTCTATTTGGCAAGAACAAATACATTCAGAGTTTTAGGAATTGGGATTATGGGAATAATTACCAGTCAAGCCATATCAATTGTCGTTTCAACACCTTTTGCATTATTTGCCCAAACAAATGCAACAGAAGATCCAACAACTTCTTCAATTTTTATGTCTTCGATGGGCTCAATTTTGGGCTACACCGTGATGTTGCCATTTATTGCAGCATTTACCACATTGTTATATACAGATTTAAGAATTAGAAAAGAAAATATTGCTACAGATTTAGATAAAGCTAAAAATCAGTAACGGTAATGATCGGACTTGTATGGTCCGCTCTTATCTAGTCCCATGTAAGTAGCTTGATCAGTTGTTAATTCTGTTAATTTGGCACCAAGAGCGTCCAAATGCAATCTGGCAACTTTTTCATCCAGATTTTTTGGAAGTGTGTAAACGCCAACTGGATATTGTTCAGTCTTGGTAAACAATTCAATTTGAGCTAATACTTGGTTTGTAAACGAAGTACTCATAACAAATGAAGGATGCCCAGTAGCATTTCCAAGGTTTAACAATCTTCCTTCACTCAAGATAATGATTGATTTCTTTTCATCAAATACCCATTCATCAACCTGAGGTTTGATATTTACTCTTCTAGTTCTTTTATCGTTAGCAAGTCCGGCCATATCGATTTCGTTATCAAAGTGTCCAATATTTCCTACGATGGCTTTATCTTTCATTTTTGACATTTGCTCAACTGTGATTACGTTTTTGCAACCTGTTGCAGTAATAATCATGTCTGCGTAAGAAAGAGTGTTTTCTAAAGTATTAACTTCGTATCCATCCATTGCAGCTTGTAAAGCACAAATTGGATCGATTTCAGTAATAATTACCCGAGCGCCTTGTCCGCGTAATGATTCAGCGGTTCCTTTACCAACATCGCCATAACCACACACCACGGCAACTTTTCCACCGATCAAAACATCGGTTGCACGATTTATTCCGTCAATTAATGAGTGACGGGTTCCATATTTGTTATCAAACTTACTTTTTGTTACAGCATCATTAACGTTGATTGCTGGGAAAAGTAATTGGTTTGATTTAAACATTTCATACAAACGATGAACACCTGTGGTGGTTTCTTCAGTTACACCTTTGATGTTGTTTGCAATGTCAGTCCAAAGTCTTGAATTTTCTTTCAATGTTTTTTGGATTAATTTTAAGATAACTGCAAATTCTTCATTGTCAGCTTTTTCGGGTTCTGGTTGATCACCAGTCTTTTCAAATTCCACACCTTTGTGAACAAGTAAAGTTGCATCTCCACCATCATCAAGAATCATGTTTGGACCTTCACCATCAGTCCATTTCAAAATCTGTTCGGTACACCACCAATATTCTTCTAGTGATTCACCCTTCCAAGCAAAAACTGGAACACCATTTGGCTTGTCTACTGTTCCATTTGGTCCCACAACAACTGCTGCTGCTGCATGATCTTGAGTAGAAAAAATATTGCAAGATGCCCAACGAACTTCGGCACCCAATTCAACAAGAGTTTCAATTAAAACTGCAGTTTGAATTGTCATGTGTAAAGAACCTGTGATGCGTGCACCTTTAAGTGGCTTTGAAGCACCAAATTCTTTTCTCATTGCCATTAAACCTGGCATTTCGTGTTCAGCTAATTGCATTTCTTTACGGCCAAAATCAGCTAAAGAAAGGTCAGCTACTTTGTAGTCAAGATTTCCGGAACGATCAACAGTCATTGAAAAGTCAGACACTTTTTATTTACCCCTGGGATTTAGTATGAATGTAACTAACGTAATTCTGCCAGACTAAAAACTTCTCGCAACTACGGCATGACCTTTAACCACAACTTTTACATCAATATTGCTAATAAGTGCTACTTCTCCCTTGGCCAGAGAAATCTCAACAGCTCCACCACTTATTTTTGTCTCACCTTCCAGGTTGAGCACTCCTGCAAAATTAGTCTCTCGTGATTGATATGTCGCATTGTCAATGGCAACTAATTCAAAATCAGCTTCTGGCTTGTAAATGTGAACTCCATCAGTTGTTTCTAATGAAAGCACTTGTACTTGTTTTTCTTCCACAATACTTAAAGCCGCGTCAATATTTATATGTTTATTTGTTAATCCCATGCGCAAAACATTGTCTGAGGTCGTCATGATTTCAACTGCTAAACCGTGCACATATGAATGAGGTGTGCCAGGGGAAACATGTATCGCATGACCTTTTTCTAAAACATGAAATTGCATCAATAAACAAACTAAAACACCTGGATCATTTGGATATTTGTTTACTATTTTTTCAAAAGCTGTGATTGCTTTAGGTGAGTATTTAGCTTCTTTGACGCAATCAACAACAAATCTATTTAAAGCAGATACTTTGGCCTTTTCAATTTCAAAAATAACATCTGCTGCATCAAAGAAAGTATTTGTCTCTATTGCTTCTTTTATTTCAGTAACTTTTGACTTTTCATAAAGTAATTTGAATACTTCATCTCGTTTACTTTTACTTTCTACACCAGCAAAAGCATGAAACTCTTCAAGTGCAAAAAGCATTTCATCCTTGCCATTATCATCGGAGAGCAATTTTTCACTATCTACAAAATCTGGCAGACCTGATTCTGCGCTTAATTTATCTGGATGAACTTGAATAGATAAAGGTTCATTGGCGCAAAGTAATTTAATTAATAAAGGAAAGCTTGAATTTGTTTTTAATTCTTTATTTGTTTTTTTATCTATTGATTTACCAGAGGGATGATCACCAAACCATAATTCTGCTTGCGGTGAATCACTTTTATCAACCCAGTTTTGTAGTCCATTAACTTTTCCCCAGGCGTATTCTTTTAAAGAACCTTTAACAACAAGTATCGAGTTGTTACTCATTTAAAAAGATTAGCCGCCAATGCCACGTGGACCAGGTGTTGCTTCATCAAGCAACATAACTGGAATTCCATCTTTGATTGGAAAAGTTGTGGCACAACTTGAACAAACAATTTTTGTATCGTCACTTGAAACTGAAACATCTGCATGCTTATCGCAAGGACAAGCTAATATTTCTAATAATTCTGGTTTGATCACAGAACTCATTGTGCATCCTTTCGAATGATTGCTAGAACTTCATCTCTGACTTTTTCCATTGTTGCATGCTCTTTTGCTTCTGCGTTTAGTCGAAGCAATGGTTCGGTGTTGCTAGGGCGAACATTGACCCACCAAGTGTCTCCTGAAAAAGTTAGGCCGTCTAATTCTTCAATTTGGACATCTTTTGACCCTGCAAAATGTTCTTTTACCTTCTTGCTAGTTACAGACACATCTTTAACACGCGTATTGATTTCGCCACTTGCAACGTATCTATCAAATTCTTTAATTAGTGATGAAAAAGTTGTGCCATCTTTTGTTTCTCCTAATGCAGCTAAAACGTGTAGCGCGGCTAACATTCCACTATCTGCAAACCAAAAATCTCTGAAATAGAAATGTCCAGAATGCTCTCCCCCAAATATTGCATTGGTGTCTTTCATAACCTGCTTAATAAATGAATGTCCGACTCTGGTTTTACGAGCAGTGCCGCCATTTTCTTTAACTACTTCTGCCACACTTCTTGAGGTTATTAAGTTATGAATAATTGTTGATCCAGGCTCTCTTTTTAATTCTCTTTTTGCAATAAGTGCCGTAATTGCACTTGGAGTAATACTTTGACCCTTTTCATCAATAAAGAAAGCGCGGTCAGCATCTCCATCAAAAGCTATTCCTAAATCTGCTTTTTCAGCTAAAACTCTTTTTTGTAAATCAACTAAATTTGTAGGTTCAATTGGATTTGCTTCATGGTTTGGAAAAGTTCCATCAAGTTCAAAATACATCGGTACTATTTCAAAATTTGAATTTTCAAACACCTTGGGCACACTGAAGCCACCCATGCCGTTTCCAGCATCAATTACTACTTTAAGTTTTCTAGCAGCTTTTAAATCAACTAGTGAATGTAAATACTTCACATACTCTGAATTTAAATCTTTCGAACTCTCGGTTCCCACAGGTCCTGAATATTTTGCAATGCCATTAAGTACAAGTTGAGTAATTTCTCTTAACCCTGAATCTTGGCCCACAGGTGCAGCGCCCGCTTTGGCTAATTTGATGCCGTTATATTCAGCAGGATTATGACTTGCAGTAAACATTGCTCCTGCAATGTTTAGAAATCCTGTTGCAAAATACAAACCATCAGTTGAGGCAAGTCCCATGTGTAAAACATCCACACCTTGCTCTGTAACTCCCTTAGCAAAACTTTTAACTAAATCTGGTCCACTTGGTCTCATGTCATGAGCAATCACAACTTGACCACAACCGCCATCTGCTTTTCTAAGTTTCAAAGCAACAACAAAAGCTTGGCCAATCAAGTAACAAATATTTTCATCAAGATCAGTTGGCACAATGCCGCGAACGTCATAGGCCTTAATCAGGTTTTGTAAACGTTGCAGGGTGATTTCAGAACTCATAAGACTTCAAAGACTAGTAGAGAAAGAGTAGTTATTTAGTTTTCATCACGAACTATGCGCAAATGACTTCTATTGGCATAGTCGTTGGCAAAGGCTGGTTCAGACCAAACATCAGGTTGTGGCTTGGCTGCTTCTCGCACAGCGTTGGCTAGAGCCAATAAATCATCTTGGGAAGGAACAAATTGAGTTGGTTCACTTTCTAATCTCACAATTTCCCAACCACGAGGAGCAGTGAGTTTGCGAGCATGGAATTCACAAAGGTCATAACAATGAGGTTCAGCGATTGTGGCCAAGGGACCAAGTACTGCTGTGGAGTCGGCATATACGTAGGTAAGGGTTGCTACAGCTAATTTGCCGCAGGAAAGCCTGGTGCATTTTCTTAAATATGCCATGTTTAATACGGTAGTGAATTTGTTACGAAAGTGACGAGTAGACGCGCCTGATACTTATATATACAACAGTTAATCCTTGATACTGATGTTAAAACGTGTGAAGTTAGATAACTTGAGAGCGTCTCATCCGGCGACGTTCGCGCTCAGACAATCCACCCCAGATACCAAAACGTTCATCATTTTCTAACGCGTATTCAAGACATTCTGATCTAACTTCACACGAAGAACAAACTCTTTTAGCTTCGCGTGTGGATCCGCCCTTCTCAGGGAAAAAGGCTTCAGGATCTGTTTGAGCACATAGTGCTTTCTCTTGCCAGCCTGCTGGCTCACTATCGCTTGGAACAAGACTTAAGCCCGTGAAGTCGGACAATTAAAAACCCCCAAAAATCGTTTGCCGAAAGCTCATCTCGACATAGGTAGAAAACTACCTGAACGAATTACACGCTTGTAACTAGGGGTAGGTCAAGTGTTTAAGTCATCTTTTTTGGTTTATTTTGGCATTTAAGCCATAAAAGTCCGTTTTTACTCGTTTTTTCGAACTTTTCTTAAAAAATAACTTAAATTCCCCAGTCAGGATTTGTTGGCACTGTTTGATTATTTAATTCAATTTTTGTAACTTTTTGATCAGGCCAGATCCTTGAATCATTAATTAAGACCGATCCTGCAGCTAATTCAACGAAATCTGCCACCACAGAATTTTTAATTACACACCCTGCACCAATTTTGGCACCCTGAGCGATGATGCTGGAATCAATTACACATTTTTCTGAGATTAAAACTTCATTTGCAATCACTGAATGATTTATTTCGCAATCTTTTCCAACAATTGAATTGATTCCGACAACAGATCCATTTGTAACTTTGGATGAATTATCAATTTCTGCACCACTTAAAACTAATTTGTCAGCAAAAGAATGTAATAGACCTGTTTTAATTTTACCTGTCACTAAATCACTAGAACCTTTTACAAATGCAGTGGGAGTTCCTAGATCTAACCAATAACCTTCATCAACTACACCAATTACTTTCATGCCTGCTTTTAATAAACTAGGAAAAACTTCTCGCTCAACTGAGACCACGCGACCAGTTGCGATTGTGTCGATAACTTTTCTTTTGAATATATACATTCCAGCATTGATTTGATCTGTGACAATATCTTCTTTTCTTTCAGGTTTTTCTAAAAATGCTAAAACGTTTCCTTCAGTATCTGTTGGAACAGAACCATAAGCTGCAGGATTATCAACTTTAGTTAAATAAAGTGCGACATCAGCTTTCTTTTCTTTCCAAATAGAAAGAACTTTATTTATATCAACACCTGTTAAAACATCACCATTGAAAACAACAACTGGATCTTCTGGTCCGCAAGTTAATAACTCAGCAGCGTTTCTTATCCCACCACCTGTGCCCAGTTGTTCTGGTTCATAGGCATAACTGATTTTTACCCCCAGCTTTGATCCATCGCCTAAGCCTTCACGAAATACTTCTGCTTTAAATGCAGTGCCTAAAACTATGTGGTTTATTCCTGCAGCTTTGGCCTTTGAGATTTGATGAGAGGTGACAGGAAATCCTGCTACTTCCAACATTGGTTTGGGAGTGTGAATTGTTAATGGTTTTAGCCGGGTGCCATAGCCCCCGACTAACAGAATTGCTTCAGTCACAAAACCTCACACTTTTTATTTATTTGTTAATAAATAAACTAGTTATGAACCAGGTGTTGGGGAAGTTTCAGGAAATACATAATTGGTCGCACCAACTGTGTACGTGGTTGGATTTGCTGCCATTGGTCTAGACCATGTAGCTTCAAATCTTTGACCATCTCTCATGATCACAGCTGTTCCTGAACCAACAGTTTGAATTAACGGGGTCTTATTTCCATTTTTATCTTGGAAACCAGAATCAGCTAATTGATCTACATATTGAACAATTATGTTTTTGGCAAACAATGGTTGGTTAGTTACAGCATCAGATGCAGGTTCTCCATCAAGTGCAATTACCCAAGCGTTATTTGTGCCATCCCATTCAGCGCCAACTCGAGAAGCTGGCCATTTAGCTGAAAAAGAATTAGTGGATGTGCCACCAGTTGCAGCAATATCTGAAAATGTCCAACCCATATCTTTAGCGCCGCTAATTCCTGTTAAGGAAGCAACGATTCCACCAAGATCAACAGTTAAATTGTGTGGTGCATTCTTATCTGTTTGACGGGTGTAGAACTTTCCATTCAAACCATGGCTGGCATTAATTAGGTTTGCTTGATCAATTAATGGTAAGAATTTTGATTGTGCCCCACTGAATGCAAATGCAGGGGTTCCAAATTGTTCCATAATTTCTAAATCAGAAATACGAGCTGATCTAACAGGACCTACTTTGTTAGGCATTGAAGAGTTAAATACTGCTGCAATTCTGGTTAAGCCTGCTTCTACTTCTTCCACAAAAACCATATCTGCAGCAGAGAGTCCCCATTGAGGTCTTGCTGGATTTACGTTGTCAATTTTTACAACTGCAATTGGTCCACCGCTGCCACCTGGTAATCCAGAGATTGGACTAAAGCCAACTTTGGCGGTTTCACTTACTTCTGGTGCTGCTGTTTCAGTTGTCGTTGAAGAACCACAGGCTGAAAGTGCGAATGTTGCTACTGAGGCTAAAGCGATGAGTTTAAATGTTTTTGTCATACTTCAAACGATAGGCGTAAACGCTCAAGTCCAACACCCCTGACTCACCTATCAATAGGTAGTGTTCATGAGGAATACATCTGGGAAAACTGGTTTTCCTCACTATTCTCTAAGTGGAGATATGACAAATAGCCCGAAAGCACAATTACCCACCAACCGTTTGAGGTTATTGGTGGCCATTGCTTCTGGGGTCATATTGATCGTTGCCACAGTGGCTGGAATCTTTGGTTTTGCTGCACGAAATTTAGCTGGAAACATTAAAGCGTTAGAAGTAATTGCTTCTCCTAAACCTGTTGCTGAAACTGGTCCTTTAAATATTTTGTTAATGGGAACTGACACTAGAACTGATCAAGGTGGAGGTTTTGGAAGTGAAACTGAATATGGCGGAACTGGTCGAAGTGACACCACAATTCTTGTTCATTTATCAAACGACAGAAAAAGTGCTATTGCAGTAAGTATTCCTAGAGATTCAGTTGTAAATATTCCTGCTTGCACGAAAGAAGATGGCACAACAGTAACTGAGAGAACTGATTTATTTAATTCCGCATTCTCTTCCGCTGGTCCTGGTTGCACAGTTAAAACTATTGAGACTTTAACTGGAATAACTATTAATCACGCCGTGATTGTTGACTTTGTTGGATTCTCAAATGTGGTTGATGCATTAGGTGGCATCAAAGTTTGCTTAACCGAAGCAATAGATGAACCTGTAGAAAATGGTGCAGGTATTCAATTACCAGCTGGAGTACAAACCTTAGATGGCAAAAATGCTTTAGGTTTAATGCGTGCTCGTTATTCATTAGCAGATGGCAGCGATTTAAAAAGGATTGAAAGACAACAAGAGCTTTTATCAATAACTATTGATCAAGTTACAAAAATGAATTTAATTACTGATCTTCCTGCTCTTTATAAAGTTTTGAATGCAGCAACTTCTTCTTTGAGAATGGATGCAGGCCTTTCAGATCTTGATTCACTAGTAACTCTTTCAACAAGTCTTTCCAGTATGGGTTCCAAAAATGTTTCATTCGTAACAGTTCCTTACGAAGGAACTCCTGATGGAAATCATGTGCAATGGACAGCAGCTGCAAATGATTTATGGAGTGCAATCATTAATGACACCGGTTGGCCACCAAGTGAAGTTGTGGCAGCGCCAAGTGAAGCTCCAACTACTGAGACTGAAGCCATAGTGGTCAAACCAAGTGATGTCAGCGTTGTGGTTTTGAATGGAACCAAACGTGCAGGATTTGCAGCATTAACTGGGGATTACTTAAAAACTCAAGGCGTAAACGTTGCTGAAGTCGGTAATGCCCCAAATAAAGATACGGCTGAATCTGTAATCGTTCACACTCCAGGCAATGCATTAAAAGCACAATTAATTGGTCAACTATTAGGAATTACCAATATCGCAGAGGATCCTCAATTAGTAGGTGGAGATGTGGCAATTGTTTTGGGTAACAACGCTCCAACAACTTGGACTGCTCCTGCAAATCCTGTTGTAGTGGAAACTCCAGTTAATGAAACTCCAGCACCAGCACCTTCACCAAGTGCAATTGCTGCACCTGAAAGTGGTTTGTTCTGTCCGCTGCCTTAAATAATTGGTGGACGTAAAAAGATAGTCATTTTAATAACTGTAACCCAAGACATTTTTTTATGTGCTAATAAGTCAACAAGTTTTCCATCTTCCCAGCCAAGTTTAAATTCACTTAAAGCTTCTCTATTTCCTCTAAGCCGAATTAATGAAATTATCTTCCAATTCAATAGATACCAAAATGAAATAAATCCAGGTAAATTTCTTCTTGCTAGTAAAACTCTGTTTCTTGCTTGATACTGATAATAAATTTTGTGTCTGGTTTCTGGTTCAACTGCAGGGTGCGAAACAACAACATCTCCTGCATACCAGCACTTAAATCCTGCGTCCCAAATTCTCCACACCAAATCAATACCTTCATGACCGTAGAAAAATTCATATGGCCACAATCCAACTTTTTGAAAAACATCTCGTCTAACAGTTGTGGCCCCTTCCCACAGTGAAAACATGTGTGATGATCTATCTGGATTTTTTGTATTTAATCTAGGAATCCAGCGTCTCGGAGTTGGCAAACCATTTGGATCTTTTGGTTGAGGTTGAATCAGGGCAACTTTAGGTTTAGCTATAAATTTCTTGTATATATTTGCCAAAGTATCAATATCTTCTAGCACCACATCATCATCTAGAAAGAAAAGGAAATCTCCTGCAACACTATTTACTCCAGCATTTCTGCCAGCTGGTATTCCTAAATTTTCTTTGATAAAAACACTTTTAACTCCTGCGGGAAGAGATTTTGGTTGCCAGCCATTTCCCACCACAACAACATCGGTTGTGACACCAACTTGTCCCAGGATTGATGAAATTGCAGCTTTTAGTTGAGCAGGTCTATTTCCTTGCGTTAAAACAATGCAACCAAAAGTGGGTGATAATTCGTTCATCTTTTTAGGCACGTAAGCGTGAGGAAGTAAGAATTGCAACTAAGTGTCCAACCACAGTTATGAAGGCGGCCAGAGTCAATAGCACCAAAACTTGTGTTGAAACATCAAATATTACAGAAATTAAAATAATGATGCTTAATTCCACTGAATGATAAATCTTATGTATTGGGAAAAATCTAAATAGTGATCGCAATCCTGCTAATAAGCTATTTCTAGGTACTGCAACATTTTTATCCTCGGAAAGTTTACCTAAATTGGCAAAACTTCTGGCTACGTGAACCATATCGTTAAAGACTTTATTGAAGGTTACTAAAAGTGCTAAAACTAATCCATAAATAATGGCAACTATTAATTCTTCTTGTTCTAGAAAAACTCTAATTCCAAAAGCAATAGCAATTAAAGCCTCTGTTGAATAGTGCCCAAATCGATCTATAAAGATTCCTGCCGGATTAAACCTTTGAGAAACTCGTGCCATTTCACCATCTGAGCAATCAAATAGCATTTGTAACTGTGCGAAAAACACCGCAAGAATTGCACCGATTAAACCTGTTTTAATAACACTTGCGGCAGCTAACCAGCCTGACAAAACCATTAACCAAGTAACAAGTGTTGGACTAAATCCAAGTGAGAGTAATACTTTGGACAAATAAGGTGAAATTCTTCGCATGTATAAAGGCCCAGACCAATGTTCAGCCACTCTTCTATTTAATACTTCTGGAGGCTGACCAAGGGACTTAATTTGCGCAATCGTGTAATTAGTCATGAAGTCCTCCTGAATCTTTTTGATACGCATTCAAAGCTTCATTCAAAGTTCCATTAACAGCAAGTGATCCATCTTTCAAATACAAACCTCTTGTGCAAAATTCTTTTAAGTCTCTTTCTTTATGGGAAACCAAAAAGAGTGTTTTCCCTTGATTCAAAAGATCTTTCATCCTGATGTAACACTTTTCTTTAAAAGCTGCGTCACCAACAGCTAAAGCTTCGTCTACCAAAATTATTGGTTCATCAATTGAGGTAACAATGGAAAATCCGAGTCTTACTTTCATTCCACTTGAGAAATGTCTAACCGGGGTATCGAGGAAATCTCCCACTTCAGCAAATTCAACAATGCTGTCAAATCTTTTCTTTAATTCACTTCTACTTACTCCATGAAGTCCAGCCACTAGTCCAATGTTGTCTCGAGCAGTTAGGTCACTTTTTAATCCACCAGTTAATTCAATTAGTGGTGCAACGCCACCATTTACTGTCACACTTCCCTCATCTGGAAGTAGCACTCCGGCAATTAAGCGAAGCAAAGTACTTTTTCCTTGGCCATTTGCGCCCATTAAGCCAACTGCTTCACCGGCATTTACTTGAAAGTTAATATTTCTTAATGCCCAGAATTCACCCTTAGGTGAAGTATTTTTTTGTTGCAACAACATTTCGCGAATAGAAAAGTTTCTTTTTCTGTTTCGTCTAAAACTTACACCGATATCTTTAACGTCAATTACGATGCTCATTTTATACTTCCTTCAAAACTGAACGTTCAACTTTTTTGAAGAATATGACACCTGTTACAAAAATAATTAATGAAATAATAACTGAGAAAACTATTGGTGTGACAAGGTTTGGATCATTCCAAAATCCTGCTCGATACATTGAAATGATTCCTGTCATAGGATTTAGGTATGCAATAGTTTGAAATCTTTCAGGAATATCTGAAACTCCATAAATTATGGGAGTTAAATAAAACATCATTCTTAACAGAATTCTTAAAATGTTTGTCGTATCTCTTGCTAGCACTGTTAATGGTGCCAGAATCAAACCAATTCCTGAAAGTAATAAGAATTGAATCACGAAAGCAAGTGGGATAAATAACAAGGCAGCAGAAACTTCAGCACTAGCAATTATTGAAATCACAACTAAAATCGGTAGGGCTAAAACAAATTCAGTACCTTTAGCACCGATGCTCTTAATAACCCATAAATATCTAGGAATGGCAATGGATCTAACCATTTTGCTTTCCATTACTAAAGATCTAGCTGAATCAGTTACTGCGCCGTTAAACCAAGTCCAAGAAAGAATTCCAGTTAACAAAAACAAAATATAAGGTTGCTCACCTATTGATTTTGCTCCAACGATGTATGAAAAAACAAACCAATAAATTGCAGACATTGCCAATGGGTCTAACAGAGTCCAGAAATAACCCAGCCAGGTTCCGGCATATCTAATTTGTAAATCTCGATAAACCAAAATGCGAAAGGCGCCAAACTTACCCAAAGGGTTCGTTCTCCTCCACGCTCATCAGATGCGATCGCGTTGTCTACAAGGTTACAGGCGCTTGCTTCCTTTTAAGAAACCAACGCCCCAAGATAAATGCATTGTTGGAAGAACCAGCAGTAAATACAAGCGACTTAGTAGACCTATTTTGGAACCAATGGTTAAAAACGCTAAGAAGATAACTGTCAGATAAACAATTGGTGCAAGCCATCCAATTTGTAACCAACCAATTTCCAAGATCTTAGAAAACAAAACCATAATAAATCCTGCAATTAATCCACTAACAGTTATTGGAGGTGCAAGATATCTCATTGAAACAGTTTCTGGATAAGTTTTTGTAACTTGTTTTCTCCATTGACCATATTCAAAATATTGCTTAGCTAATTGCAAAAGGTTTTTTCTAGGTCTGTATGAAACAACAAGATCGGGATTAAACCAAATCTTTCCACCTGTTTTTCTAATTCGATAATTCATTTCCCAATCTTGGGCTCTGATAAATGATTCATTAAAATATCCAACTCTTTCCAATGCAGATTTTCTAAATGTTCCTAGATAAACGGTGTCAACTTCACCAGATTTTCCACCAACATGAAATGGAGCATTTCCCACACCAAACTTAGAAGTCATAGCAGCTGCCACACTTTTCTCAAAAGCATTTGTTCCTTCTGCTTTCATTAAGCCACCAACATTGTCAGCACCTGATTCAACAAGAGTTTTAACTGCATTTTTTATGTAGTTACTGTCAACAATTGCATGTCCATCGAGTCTGACAATAATGTCAAAATTTGAATTTTTGATTGCGTTGTTTAAAGCAGCTGCAGTTCTGCCAGATGGATTTTCAACGAGTTTTATTCTCTGGTCTTTGGCTAAATCTTGGGCAATAATATTGGTCTGATCTTTGGATGGGCCTAGCGCCAAAATAATCTCTATTTGGCCAGAATAATTCTGATTCAATATTGCTTGAACAGATTGTTTTAGAAAACGTTCTTCATTTAAAACTGGGATGATCACAGAAACTGCTGGTTCTGACATTAATTCACCCACTTTTTCTATTCTTTAATGGCAACGCTAGTCGAATAAAGAGATAAATCCTTGAATAAATCATACGATTGTCCGTGTGGAGAAGAAAAATGGTTTACCAAACGAATGGTTTAGAGACTCAAAGTCGACTAATCCAAAAGCACCTGGTGCTAAGCCTCGAAAATCAAAGAGTCTGAACAAAAGACAAATTGCCTGGGTATTTCTAGGAGCATTTTCTTACTGGTTCGTTTTCCTACTAATTATTGCTTTATTGCAATTAAACAAGTTACCTATTGAAAGAGTTGAATCAGAAATTCCTAAATCACCTGGTCAAACTTGGCTGCTAATTGGAAGTGATTCACGAGATGACATTGATAATCCTGTCTTAGAAGGTGCGCCATTAGGAAAATTTGAAGGTCAACGAAGTGACACAATTATTATTATGAGTGTTCCAAAGATTGGCACTCCCCTACAACTTACAAGTATTCCAAGAGATCTTGTGGTGACAATTCCAGCACGTGGTGACACGGGTGAAAAGAAAAATAAAATTAACGCAGCTTATGCATTTGGTGGACCAAGTCTTTCACTAAATACTGTGGAAAAACTAGTAGGAGTCCAAATGGATAATTACGCTGAAATTGGGTTTGTCGGATTAGTAAATGTTGTAAATAGTTTTGGTGGCATAAAAGTTTGTCCAAGCCAGGATTTTTCTGATAAGAAATCTGGCTTAGAAATAAAAGAGGGTTGTCAAACAGTTGATGGTTTAACTGCTTTGGCATATTCGCGTATGCGTTATGCAGACCCAAAGGGTGATATTGGTAGAGGGGAAAGACAACAAGAAGTAGTCAAGCAAATCATGAAGAAGTCTTTATCTCCATTTACTTTGCTTAATCCATTAAGAGCTCCGCGCACAGTATCTGCTCTTGCAAATGCAGTGACTGTAAATAAAGGTGTTGGACCTCTTGATCTAGTTCCGCTAGCTATTGCTTTAAGAAGTGGAGGCATTGATTCTGCAACTTTACCAAATAAAGCTGGAGGAAATGTCGGAGATTTAGGTTCTACTAGAAAATTAACAAGTGATGCTGAAGAAGTGTTTAAAGCTTTGCAAGAAGGAACCAAAATTCCTTCCTTTGAGAGCAAGGAATAATTACTCGGTAATTCTGCCTGTTAAGTAATCAGCAGCATGGTGAGCTCTTTCTAATAAATCACTTAAATTATTGCCACTGATATTCACATGCCCTACTTTTCGTCCTTCTTTAACTTCTTTGCCATAAAGATGTATTCGTAAATCAGGATCGTGTGCCATGCAATGTAAGAAAGGTTTATACATATCTAGATATTGACCACCCAAAACATTAACCATGACAGTTATAGGGGCTAATAATTTTGGACTTCCTAGCGGCAAATTAAGTATTGCTCGTAAATGGTTTTCAAACTGCGAAGTTGTTGCACCATCAATAGTCCAAAGGCCTGAGTTTGTTAGACCTAGCTTTATCTGAATAATCAAGAATTTATTGTTTCCTAAGTCAAAGAAATCAACTGTGAATACACCATGAATATCAAATAGTTCTGAAATCTTTAGAGTTATTAACTGAAGCTCACTTGCGTGCGCATCACTCAAATTCGGAGCCGGTGCAATTACTTCATCCAGGATCTCATTTATTTTTTTAATTTGACCAACTGAATAAACAACAGTTTGTCCATGTTCAGATCTTGCTGCTTGAACTGATAACAGTCTTTCAAAATTAGCAACATTGTCTTGGAAGGGCAGGTTTGCATCTATTAATGTTTTCTTAACAAAATCAGAATTTTCTAAATGCTCAATTGCTGAAATTTGTGGTCTAAATACTTGCCCCTCTTTTTCTAGTCTTTTTAAGTTTTCATATGGAAATTCATGCAAATCAAATGTAATTACATCTGTATCTAATGCAAATACTGATAAATCTGAAAAATTGTTTATATCTCCAACAGTGACATTATTTGCAATCAAGGCAGCACTCTCGTCTGCACTTTTGCTTAGTAATTTAATTTCAATATTTAGTCTTGTGGCAGCTTCGATTAACATTCGAGCCATTTGCCCTGCGCCAAGAATTCCTACCGTTGGAAAATGTGAGCGACTGGTCATGAAAAAATATTAACTAATTAAATGAATATCGGCAGAACTTAGAGTTCTAGTTCCATCATCTGTCTTCACAAAAAGTTCGCCAGTTTGTGAAATATCTGCTACTTGAGCATTTATTACTTCCCCGCCTGGCAATTGGGCTGTAATTTTTTTATTTAAAGTTATGCAATTTGTTTTGTACTCTCTGACCAATGAAGGTGTTGGCCAAGTAGTTGCGTTATTTTCCTCAAGCCATCTAGCACTTAATTCTGTTAGAAAAGCTGCTATCACAGATTCTTTTGTCATAGATGACTGCAATATTTGCTTTAACGAAGAGGCATTACTTACAGGTAATTCTTCTTTTTCTTGATCAAAATTTATTCCAACCCCGGCAATAACATATTCATTTGTTCTTTCTACCAAAATTCCTGCAAATTTAAATTCTTGACTGTTTTCAACTAAAACTAAATCGTTTGGCCACTTAATTTTTATATCTTTTCTTGTCTCTGCCTCAAGTGCTTTATGTAAAGCTAATCCTACTAATAGTGGGATCCAACCTAAATTCTTTTCACTATTTGGTTTTAGCACAATTGAAATAAATATTGATGAGTTTTTAGGAGCTTCCCAACTTCTATTTTGTCTGCCTCTGCCATTTGTTTGGAAATTTGCTAATACAAAAGTTCCTTCTTCAATATTGCTAGCGACTAATTCACGTGCAATATCGTTGGTCGATTTAACTTCATCTTTGATAACGGCGTTTTGCCATAAGCACTGGCGAAGAAGCAGTTCCTGCTCCAATAATTGAGCATCAAGAGGCGCTCGATTCTTGAAAATTTCGGTCACACTGTTACCGTACGACAAGAGCCTTTTTCTTAGAGAGGACCACGTGGGTAAAAAGTCGAGTGACGGTGCAACTCCTCGCACTACCGCGTCAAAATTAGCTCACCTTGCTGAAGTTAAAAAAGAAATCCATGTTGACCAAGCCAATGCTGCTTTGGAAAAACAACATGCCAAAGGCAAACAAAGTGCCCGGGAGAGATTAGCTTCCCTACTTGATCCTGAATCATTTCAAGAAATAGATGAACTTGTAAGACATCAAAAAAATAATTTTGGAATGGATAAAAACCGTCCTGCGGGAGATGGTGTCATTACTGGTTTTGCAACTATTGACGGTCGACCTGTTTATGTTTACTCGCAAGACTTCACAGCCATGGGTGGATCTTTAGGTGAAGCAATGGGTGGAAAAATTGTTAAGTTGATGGATTTGGCAATTAAATCTGGTGCACCAATTATTGGTATTAATGATTCAGGTGGAGCAAGAATTCAAGAAGGTGTTGCATCACTTGCAATGTATGGAGAAATCTTTTTAAGAAATACCAGAGCATCAGGTGTTATTCCACAAATTTCCATCATCATGGGACCTTGTGCTGGAGGGGCTGTTTATTCACCAGCCTTAACTGATTTTGTTGTCATGGTTGATAAAACCTCACACATGTTTATTACCGGTCCAGATGTGATTAAAACAGTAACTGGCGAAGAAGTTTCTTTTGAAGATTTAGGTGGAGCAAGAGCTCATGCCACAAAATCAGGTGTAGCTCACTACATGGCAAGTGATGAAGATGATGCTTTGGATTATGTAAGAACACTTCTTAGTTTCTTACCTTCTAATAATGCTGAACCTTCACAACATTTTGAATCAAAAGTTGATTTACAAATCAACCAACACGATTTGGAAATGGATATCTTGGTTCCAGATTCACCAAACCAACCTTATGACATGCACGTGTTAGTTAAACATGTTTTAGATGATGATGAATTTTTTGAAATACATGGCGGTTGGGCACCAAACATTATGGTTGGCTTTGGTCGCATTGAAGGACAAAGTGTGGGAATTGTGGCAAATCAGCCAATGCAATTTGCAGGAACTTTAGATATTGAAGCATCAGAAAAAGCCGCTCGCTTTGTTCGAACTTGTGATGCTTTTAATATTCCAATTATTACCTTCGTTGATGTTCCAGGATTCTTACCTGGAGTTGACCAAGAATACGGTGGAATTATTAGACGCGGTGCCAAATTAATTTATGCCTATGCTGAAGCAACGGTTCCTTTAATAACAGTTATTACCAGAAAAGCTTATGGTGGTGCATACATTGTTATGGGCTCAAAGCATTTAGGTGCAGATTTAAATCTTGCATGGCCAACTGCTCAAGTTGCGGTAATGGGTGCACAAGGTGCGGTAAATATTCTCTTTAGAAAAGAAATCACTGGAGCAAAAGATCCAGTAAGTGAGCGTGCTGACAAAATTAGTGAATACGAAGAAGCCTTTGATAATCCATACGTTGCAGCAGAACGTGGTTGGATTGATGCAGTGATCGCACCAAGTGAAACCAGAATCAGAATTATTCGAGGACTTCGCCAACTAATTACTAAACGTGAATCAATGCCTCCTAAGAAGCATGGAAATATCCCACTGTGACCAAGCCACTTGAATTTCAAATAATTAGAGGAAATCCAACAGCAGATGAAATTGCTGCCATCCATGTAGCACTGCAGGTTGCCAAGAATTCTTCAGAAGAATTAGGAAAGCAAAAGAAAAGAATTAGTAACTGGAATAGTCCTCAATTTAGATTCAGAAACACACCACAACTAAACAGTGGTTGGCAATATTCATACCTTCCAGGAGCATGAGCTTTCCGGTAATCCTGGCTTCTGCCTCCCCTGCCAGATTGATGCTTCTTCGAAGCCAAAATATTCAACCTATTGTTATTGCCTCTGAAATTAATGAAAAAGAAATAGAAGAACAATACAAAGATTCCTCCACTGAAATTGTTGTTAAAGAACTTTCTATTGCTAAAGCAAATTATGTTTTAACAAACAATGTTTCTCTCAACTCTGGAATTCTGATTGCAGCAGACTCAATGCTTGAATTTGAATCTCAAAGTTTAGGTAAACCTCTTAATGCAGAAAATGCCATTGCCAGATGGCAAAAAATGCGTGGAAAATCCGGAATTTTGCACACTGGTCACACGGTAATTCGCTTAGATAATAAACAAACAATTACAAGAGTTGTGTCAACTAAAGTTGAATTTGCAAATGTTGATGATAAAGAAATTATTGATTATGTTGCAACAAAAGAACCATTAAATGTTGCTGGTGCTTTCACAATCGATTCTTTAGGCGCTGCATTTGTAAAAGAGGTCCAGGGTGATCACAGTAATGTAATCGGCTTATCTTTACCGGCACTTAGAGAAATTGTTCGTGAACTTGGACTCTCATGGACTTCTTTGTGGGAAATGGCATAAAGTAATAAATCATGGCTAAATCTGGCTCACAAAAACTTTCAATTACAAAAATACTTATTGCCAATCGTGGTGAAATTGCTGTTCGTATAGCAAGAGCTTGTAAAGATTCTGGTATTTCAAGTGTGGCTATTTATGCAGATCCTGATAGAGATGCACTCCATGTATTGCATGCTGATGAAGCATATTCTTTAAATGGAACAATTGCTTCAGAAACTTATCTTTCAATTCCAAAAATCTTAGAAATTGCTAAACGCTCAGGAGCTGATGCAATTCATCCAGGTTATGGTTTTCTTTCTGAGAACGCAGATTTTGCACAAAGTGTTATTGATGCAGGATTAATTTGGATTGGTCCACCACCTGCAGCGATTAAATCTTTAGGTGACAAAGTCCAAGCACGCCACATCGCAGCAAAAGTTGGTGCACCTTTGGTTCCAGGAACAAAAGATCCAGTCAATGATGCAAGTGAAGTTGTGGACTTTGCAAATAAATACGGTTTACCAATTGCCATCAAAGCAGCATTTGGTGGTGGTGGTCGAGGATTAAAAGTAGCCCGTAACCAAGAAGAAATAGTAGAACTTTATGAATCTGCTGTTAGAGAAGCAACTGCTGCTTTTGGTCGTGGTGAATGTTTTGTTGAAAGATATCTAGATCGTCCTCGACATGTGGAAACACAATGTCTAGCTGACAAATTTGGCAATGTGGTGGTGGTTTCAACTAGAGATTGTTCATTACAACGTCGACACCAAAAACTTGTAGAAGAAGCTCCTGCTCCATTTTTAACAGATGATCAAAGAAGACAACTTTATGATTCATCAAAAGCAATTTTAAAAGAAGCAAACTATGAAGGTGCTGGAACTTGTGAATTCCTTATTGGCCAAGACGGAACAATTTCGTTTCTAGAAGTAAATACTCGACTTCAAGTTGAACATCCGGTGAGCGAAGAAGTAACTGGAATTGATTTAGTGCGTGAACAAATCCGTATCGCAAGTGGTGAAAAACTTGGTTACCACGATCCAATTATTAGTGGACACAGTATTGAATTTCGCATTAACGGTGAAGATCCTGGTCGAAACTTTCTTCCTGCTCCAGGTCAACTAAAAGTTTGGAAAGAACCAAGTGGAACAGGTGTCAGAGTTGACGCTGGCTTTAAACAAGGAGATGTAATCGGTGGAAACTTTGATTCTCTTCTTGCAAAACTAATTGTCACCGGTGCTACTAGAAAAGAAGCAATCGAAAGAGCAAAAAGAGCGTTGAGTGAATTTGAGGCCGAAGGAATTGCTACAGCACTTCCTTTTCATAGAGCAGTGTTAAACGATGTAGCTTTTGCTCCAGTTGATGAATTACAAAAATTTAGTATTTACACAAGTTGGATTGAAAATGAATTCAAGAATGAAATTCCTCAATATAAAGATTCTTCAACTTCCACTTCTGAAGAAGAAAGATCATCATTAGTTCTTGAACTAAATGGAAAGCGAATTGAAATCTCCATGCCAAATGGTTTAACTTCTGGTGGAGTTAAACAAAAGAAACCTCCAGTGGCAAGACACCAAAGAACAACTTTGGGTGCTCTTGAATCTGATGCTGTTCAAAGTCCTATGCAGGGAACTGTTGTAAAGATTGCGGTTAAGAATGGTCAATCTGTAACTGAGGGTGAACTGCTATTTGTAATTGAAGCCATGAAAATGGAGCAGCCGATTTCTGCTCACAAAGCAGGGGTTGTTGGCGAACTTTCTGTTGAAGTTGGTGCATCTGTTGCTAACGGTGCAGTATTGCTAGAAATTAGAGATCCTTCCTAAACAATTCCTGTGTGACATTTCACATCAGATTGAACAACTTTTGACTATGCGTCACCACCCACTCCAGCACTAAACTCGAGCCATGGCAATTAGCTCAATGGACCGCGGAGTTGGCTCAGATACTCGCGCAAAGATTGGTCTACGTCATTTAAGAGTAGACAAGTGGTGGGTTCAACCAGCAATTTCAGTTTTTGTTTTAGTTTCTTTCATTATTTATTCCACAATCAGAGCTTTTGAAAATAAGTATTATTTTGCAGAACCTTTAATCTCACCGTTTTATTCCCCATGTCTTGCTACAAGTTGTGTTGAAGGCGCTTCTCACTTAGGTCAACCATTTGGTAGCTGGTGGATCTTTTCTCCTGCACTACTTATATTAATTTTTCCTTTAGGTTTCAGAATGACTTGTTATTACTACAGAAAAACTTATTACCGTGCATTCTGGTTATCTCCTCCAGCTTGTGCCGTAGCAGAACCTCACCAGTCTTACTCAGGAGAAACTAAGTCTCCTTTAATTTTACAAAACTCACACCGTTACTTTTTTATTGCAGGATTAGTGTTCAACGTTTTACTTACCTATGACGCAATTATTTCTTTCAAGAATGCTGAAGGTCAATGGGGACACATGAGTGTGGGCACATTAGTTCTATTAGCTAACGCAACTTTTCTTTGGCTATACTCACTTTCTTGTCATTCCTGTCGCCACATTCTCGGTGGAAGACTAAAGCATTTCAGTAAAAATCCATTGCGTTACAAGACTTGGACAATCATTTCTAAACTAAATGTGCACCATCCAAAATATGCTTGGATCTCATTAATCGGTGTTGCTCTGTGTGATTTCTATGTACGCCTTGTCGCAAGTGGTTCAATTACAAATTTATATTTCTTCTAAAGGGGCATAATGACAGAAATTGAACGTCACGACTTTGATGTTGTGATTGTTGGAGCAGGTGGCGCAGGGTTGCGTGCTGCAATTGAATCTCGTGCCAGTGGTTTAAAAACTGCAATCATTTGTAAATCTCTTTTTGGAAAAGCTCACACTGTTATGGCAGAAGGTGGCATTGCAGCATCCATGGGAAACGTGAACTCCAATGACAATTGGCAAGTTCATTTCCGCGACACCATGCGTGGTGGAAAGTTTCAAAATCATTGGAGAATGGCAGAACTTCATGCCAAGGAATCTCCTGATCGCGTTTGGGAATTAGAAACTTATGGTGCTCTATTTGATAGAACTCCAGATGGAAAGATCAGCCAACGAAACTTTGGTGGTCACGAATACCCTCGCCTAGCTCACGTAGGCGATCGCACCGGTTTGGAATTAATTAGAACCTTGCAACAAAAAATTGTTTCCTTGCAACAAGAAGACTTCAAAGAATCAGGCGACTACGAGTCAAGAATAAAAGTATTTGCGGAATTAACAGTTACAGAAATCCTAAAAACAGACGATAAGGTGTCAGGTGTTCTGGGTTACTGGCGCGAAAATGGAAAATTTGTTTTGTTCCAATCTCCAGCAGTTGTATTAGCAACTGGTGGAATTGGTAAATCTTTCAAAGTTACTTCCAATTCATGGGAAGGAACTGGTGATGGACATGCTTTGGCATTAAAAGCTGGTGGAAATTTAATGCACATGGAATTTGTGCAATTTCATCCAACAGGCATGGTTTGGCCACCAAGTGTTAAAGGAATTTTAGTAACCGAATCTGTACGTGGAGACGGCGGAGTTTTAAAGAATTCTGAAGATAAAAGATTTATGTTTAATTACATTCCTGCAATATTTAAAGATAAATATGCAGAAACAGAAGAAGAAGCAGATGGTTGGTATGAAAACCCTGATTCAAATAGAAGACCACCAGAATTGTTACCTCGAGACGAAGTAGCTCGTGCTATTAACTCTGAAGTAAAGGCAGGAAGAGGATCTCCTCATGGAGGAGTTTTCCTTGATGTCTCAACAAGATTAAAACCAGAAGTTATTAAGAAAAGATTGCCCTCAATGTGGCATCAATTTAAAGAATTAGCAGATGTTGACATCACCAAACAAGCAATGGAAGTTGGACCAACTTGTCATTATGTAATGGGTGGAATTCAAGTAGATCCAGATACAGGTGCAGCAACTGGTGTTACTGGTTTATTTGCAGCTGGTGAAGTTGCAGGAGGCATGCATGGTTCAAATCGTTTAGGTGGAAATTCACTTTCAGATCTTTTAGTGTTTGGTCGTCGTGCCGGAGTTGGCGCCAGTGCTTATGTTAAATCACTTTCAGCAAAACCCAAGGTAAGTGAACAAGTTATTGAAAAAGCTCTTAACTCAGCCCTTGCTCCATTTAATGGCAATAGTGGTGAAAATCCATACACCGTTCACCAAGAATTACAACAAGTAATGAATGATCTTGTGGGAATTATTCGCGATGGCAGCGAAATGCGTGAAGCAATAACCAAACTTGAAGGTTTAAAGAAACGTGCCAAGAATGTAACGGTTCAAGGTGAAAGACAATTTAACCCAGGTTGGCATTTGTCCCTTGATCTAGAAAATATGTTGCTAGTCAGTGAATCAATTGCCAAGAGTGCATTAGTTAGAGAAGAATCTCGCGGTGGCCACACCAGAAATGACTTCCCGACCATGGATAAAAACTGGAGACCAAAACACGTTATTAATTCCTGGAATGGAAGCAGTGTTGAGACCAAAATTGAATCAATTCCACCAATGCCAAAAGAATTAGCGGGATTGTTTGACAAAG